>JBFKTM010000087.1:0-8489 GCA_041636295.1 Oleiphilaceae bacterium | reverse complement strand
CTGCCAACCGATACCTTTAAGTTTGATCAAGAGCCGATGACTCAATTTAAAGTGGGTATCAGGCAAATGTTTCCGCAAGGCGACACGCTCTCGTTAAAAGAGGACAAACTTAATGTTCAAGCCTCATCGTTAGAGGGGGTTGCACAAACACGCTATTTAACGGTTAGTCAGAAGGTAAGGTTCCTCTGGTTAGAAGTGCTGTATTGGGAGCGCGCAAAGAAAGTGCTGAAGCAGGATGAAGCTCTGTTTAAGCAACTGCTTGAGGTGACCCACTCACTTTATAGTGTCGGGAACGTACAGCAACAGGATGTGTTGCGGGCAGAGCTTGAATTGAGCCGACTCAGAGAAAAGTTGATTAAAGCCGAAAGGCAGGGAGAGACGCAGCGTGCACAGCTTTCGAGATGGATTGGTCTGCCAGCTTCAGTGGAGGCTTGGCCAGATAATCTACCGATTATTCTACCCCCGGAAAAAATGCCTGCCCAGATCTCATCAAGTAACTTTGAGATCAATGCCGATAGTAATCGACAGGCACTGTTTGAGCTACTAAGGGAGCATCCAATGTTACTGAGCTTACAGCGTCAGGTGGATGTGGCGGAGCGAGACATTCAACTTTCACAGCAGCTATATAAGCCAGCATGGGGAGTTGAGCTAAGTTACGGTTATCGTGACGGCCAAAACAACGATGGCTCTGATCGTTCAGATTTTGTCAGCGCCATGGTGAATGTCTCATTACCGTTATTTACCAGTGCCCGGCAAGACAAATCCGTACAAGGTGCTGTTTATCGCAAAGAAGCGCAACAAAACGCCTACCAGGACAAGCTTTCTGAAATGGTGGGGCAGGTTCAGACGCTGTCACGCCGACTGTTGCAAACCGAAGAGCAGTTAGCCTTGTTTGATGAGCAGATTCTCACCAAGGCTCGTTTACACGCTGAGTCATCCCTCAATGCCTATCAAGCCGATGCCGCAGGCTTTGCCGAAGTGATGCGGGCCTTTATTAGTGAGCAGCGGGATCGACTGGATTATGAGCGACTTGCAGTAAACCGACTGCAGTTGATTTCAGACCTGCAGTTCTATTTTTCGACCGATATTCCTGATTTAACATCTTTACTAGGAGAACCCCAACCATGAAGCGACTGGGATTTATATTCGCAATGATCATTGCTGTCGGTGGAGGCGTGGCTCTGCAAAAGTATGTGCTGGAAGGCCGTGATCTAATGTCAGCCGCAATGACCGATGCGGGAGAGCAGAGCAGTGGTGAGAAAAAACCGCTTTATTGGGTCGCTCCCATGGATAAAAACTACCGACGCGACAAACCCGGCTTATCGCCCATGGGAATGGATTTGGTGCCGGTCTATGAAGAAGACGCACAAGGCAGTGAAGAGGGTAGTGTAAAGATATCGCCGGTTGTCATTAATAATCTGGGGGTGCGTACCGAGGCCGTTAAAAAGGGCCCCATTGACCTGCCCATTAACACCGTCGGTTATGTCGATTTTGATGAAGACCGACTCTCCCATATCCACAGCCGTGTTGATGGCTGGATAGAAGTGCTCAATGTTACCAGTAGTGGAGACCCGGTTACTAAAGGTCAGACACTGTATGAGCTCTATTCGCCCGCTTTAGTGAATGCCCAAGAGGAGTTTTTAGCCGTTATTCGAAGTGGCAATAACACACTGAAAAAAGCGTCACGGGCACGGCTGCTGTCGTTAGGGCTGTCTAGCCAGCAGATTAACCGCCTAGAGCAGCGAAAAGTCGTTGATCAGAGAATTAAAGTAACGGCCGATCGTGATGGTTTTGTAAAAGATCTGAATGTCAGGGAAGGGATGTTTATCAAGCCGGCCACGGAAGTCATGTCAATCGGCTCTCTTGATACGGTATGGGTGATTGCGGAGGTCTTTGAGCGACAGGCTCGCTGGGTTAAGCCGGGCCAGGACGTCTTGATGAGTAGCGGTGCCTTGCCGGGTCTTGATTGGAAAGGAACTGTTGACTATTTATACCCAGTACTTGATAGCAAAACCCGTACCCTGAGGGTCAGGATTCGCGTTAATAATCCTGAGTTTGCACTTAAACCAAATATGTATGCAGATCTCACATTATTGGCTCCGGTATCGGCAGAGGCATTGAGTGTGCCTCGTGAAGCTCTGATCAAAGGGGGGCGTTATAGCCGCGTGGTTAAGTCGTTAGGTGATGGCACATTCAAGTCGGTATTGGTCACGGTCGGCATAGAAGTTGGTGATGATGTCCAAATACTGGAAGGGTTGTCGGAAGGTGATGAAGTTGTTACATCGGCCCAATTCCTGATCGATTCTGAATCCAATATAGATGCTGAAATTGCTCGCATGGAAGCGAGGGAAGCGGGCGAGGCTGGTGCCGACAGCACTGTAGCAAACAAAGTGATCGCGACGGGAACGATCAACAAAGTGATGGCCGATATGGCGATGCTGAATATCACCCATGATCCCATTAAAGCGTGGGACTGGCCAACCATGAAGATGGATTTTGAAGTGGTGGATAGTATTGATCTAAAGAAATTGAAGACAGGCCAATCCATTGAATTCGAACTCGAAAAGAAGGGTGACTGGGACTACCTGATAACCGGCATAAACAGCGGTACGCAGGGCGAAGAACAACCTTCCGACATGGCTGATCAAACCGATGGGTCAAAATCTGTTATTGCAACTGGGCTGGTTAAGCAACTGATGACTGATATGGAGATGATTAACGTCGTACATGACCCTATACCTGAGTGGCAATGGCCAACCATGAGTATGTCATTCATGCTTGCTGAGCCATCGAAACTACCCAACGTAAAGGAAGGCGATCGCATTCGCTTTACCTTAAAGGAGACGGCCGATGGTGACTATCAGATCTCTGATATCGAGCCTGCGCGATAACGCAGGTATGAAACAACGCAAATTTATGAATAGCAGCAACATCAATAACCCAATGAAAAATAAAGAGGATATTTCTATGAACATACAAAAGGCGAGACAGACAGCGATGCATGCGGCAGCCACATTGGTACTCAGTGCGATGCTAGCGCCGGCTGTTACGTTGGCTGATACCGGACATGGCCATGGCAACGCAGCAAAAGGCGACAAAGGCCATATGATGAATCAACAGGAGATGGGCCAGCATATGCGCGAAGTGACCGGTGTTGGTCGTGTCAATAAGGTGATGTCTGATAAACACATGATCAATATTTCACACGAGCCGAGTAGTGAATTGAACTGGCCGAAAATGCGTATGAATTTCCAGACCAGTGATCAAGTGAAATTGAATGACCTGAAGCCCGGCCAAGAAGTGACATTTACCCTGCAGGTAGATAAAGACAACAACTATCTGATTAAGAGTATTGAGACGAAGTAGTTGCAATAAGCCGACACGTGAAATGGAGAGTCAGCTTTTGGCACAATACTAACTCCCTCCCCTGGGAAGGGGAGGGTTGGGGTGGGGTCGACTTAGTTAGTGCCAATCCAGAAACGACTATTTTTAGCGTAGGTCGGATTTTAATCCAACAATGATTACCGTTAAGGTACTGATTTGTAGGGTTACCAAAAGTAGGCGCTTTAGGCGAAACCCGACCTACAACGGAACAGTTCTCAAAAGTTCGGTGTTTCTGGACGGGCACTAGTTAGCGAACTAAGACACCTCCTCCCAGCCTCCTCCTTGGCAGGGTGAGGAGTCTTCTCGATATTAATCAGTGGTAGAGGCTGACAGGTAAGCTTTGTAAGCGTGTTGGACATTTTTGGAGTAAACAATGATTGCTGCAGTTATTCGATGGTCGATTGCCAACCGGTTTTTTGTCATTCTGGCGACAATAATCCTCTTGGGTGCCGGGTTGTTCGCCGTGCGAAATACCCCAATCGATGCCATCCCCGATCTGTCTGATGTTCAGGTCATTATCAAAACCAGTTATCCGGGGCAGGCACCGCAAGTGGTCGAAGACCAGGTGACTTACCCCTTAACGACCGCCATGCTCTCTGTACCGGGTGCCATAACGGTTAGGGGTTACTCGTTCTTTGGTGATTCTTATGTGTATGTCATCTTTGAAGATGGAACTGATCTCTACTGGGCCCGTTCGCGCGTGCTGGAATACCTCAATCAAGTGGCTGGAAATCTACCCGCTGCCGCCAGACCTCAACTCGGGCCGGACGCGACTGGGGTGGGGTGGGTATACGCCTACGCATTGCTTGATCGAACGGGAAATAACGACCTCTCTCAACTAAAAAGCATTCAGGACTGGTTTTTAAAATTTGAACTGCAGACCGTCCCAGGTGTGTCAGAAGTCGCGTCGATAGGTGGCATGGTCAGGCAGTATCAGGTCGACGTCGACCCGAATCGATTGCGAGCCTACAGTCTTCCGCTCTCCCATATTCGTCTGGCGATCCAACGCGCGAATCAGGAAACCGGTGCCTCAGTGATCGAAATGGCCGAAGCCGAATATATGGTGCGGGTAACGGGTTATTTACAGAGTATTGACGATCTGAAAAGAGTCCCGCTAGGCGTGAATAGCAATGGCGTGCCGCTACTGCTAAAAGATGTCGCCGATATTAATCTTGGTCCGCAAATGCGTCGCGGTATTGCAGAATTGAATGGTGAAGGCGAAGTGGTTGGCGGTGTAGTGGTCATGCGCTTTGGTGAAAACGCCCAGACCACCATTGAAGGGATAAAAGCCAAGCTGGAAGAGCTTAAAAAAGGGCTACCAGAAGGGGTTGAAATAGTACCGACCTATGATCGTTCGGGGTTGATTAGTCGGGCGATTGATAATCTCTATGAAAAGCTGCTCGAAGAGTTTGTAGTGGTTACACTGATTTGTGCGCTATTTCTGTTCCACATACGCTCTTCATTGGTGGTGATTATTAGCTTGCCGATGGGGATTCTGGCCGCCTTTATCGTGATGTACCAGCAGGGACTTAACGCCAATATCATGTCGCTGGGGGGCATCGCAATTGCCATTGGTGCCATGGTTGATGGTGCCATCGTTATGATCGAGAACGTCCATAAACATATGGAGAAAACGGAGCTGACCGATGAAAACCGCTGGAGCGTGATAAGCCAGGCGGCCAGTGAAGTGGGGCCTCCGCTGTTTTTCTCACTTCTCATCATCACCATGAGTTTCTTGCCGGTCTTTACCCTTGAGGCACAGGAAGGCAAATTGTTCGCTCCACTGGCGTTTACCAAAACCTACGCGATGGCCGCCGCTGCGGGCCTATCGATCACATTAGTGCCCGTGTTAATGGGGTATTTTATTCGTGGCAAGGTGACGCCAGAACATAAAAATCCACTCAATCGTCTGATGATTGCGGCCTATCGTCCGGTGATTAAAGGTGTGCTGAGGTTCCCTAAGACCGTGTTGTTATTCTCGCTGGTAGCGTTGGGTGTGGGTCTTTGGCCTGCGACCCAACTGGGAAGCGAATTTATGCCGCCGCTCGATGAAGGAGATTTAATGTACATGCCCACCACCTATGCCGGTGTTTCGGTGGGCAAGGCACGAGAGATACTACAACAGACCGACAAGCTGATTAAAACGGTGCCGGAAGTGGAGACGGTGTTCGGCAAGGTCGGTCGCGCGGATACGGCCACCGACCCTGCACCTTTGACGATGATCGAGACCTTCATTCAGTTAAAGCCGAAAGAAGAGTGGCGGTCGGGTGTCACCACGGAGTCACTCAGGAAGGAGCTGGATAGTTTGGTTAAATTCCCCGGACTGACGAATGCCTGGGTAATGCCCATCAAAACACGTATCGATATGCTTTCGACCGGCATTAAAACGCCCGTCGGTATCAAAGTAGCCGGGCCTGACTTGGGTGAAATCGAGAAAATCGGCAAGCGCCTGGAAGAGGTTTTGCCCGAAGTTCAGGGCACTGCATCGGTTTACTCCGAACGTGTAGCCGGCGGTCGTTATGTGAAAGTGGATATCGATCGTGAAAGAGCCGCCCGATTCGGTCTTAATGTGGCCGATATCCAAGATGTGGTGCGTACCGCCATTGGCGGTATGAATATCACTGAAACCGTAGAAGGGCTGGAGCGTTACCCGGTTAATCTTCGATATCCACAATCGTATCGAGACTCTGAAGAACAGTTGAAACTGCTGCCGGTTATTACCGCCACCAAAGAGCGAATTGCCTTGGCCGATGTCGCAGATATCTATGTCTCTGACGGCCCGCCAGCCATCAAGAGCGAGAACGCCCGTCTCAATGGATGGACCCTGGTTGATATTGAGGGGCGTGATTTGGGTTCCTACGTGAAAGAGGCGCAAAAAGTAGTGGCTGAGCGAGTTGAAATACCTGCCGGTTACTCCATTGCCTGGTCAGGTCAGTACGAGTATATGGTGCGGGCAGAGGAGCGTCTGACAGTAGTTGTACCATTAACGTTGGCCATTATCATGATTCTGCTCTATGTGAACTTCCGGAATATGGTGGAAGTGCTCATTATCATGGGCACGCTGCCTTTTGCCTTAATCGGTGGGCTGTGGCTGATGTACTTGTCTGGCTACAACATGTCGATTGCGGTGGCGGTTGGTTTTATTGCATTGGCCGGTGTCGCCGTTGAAATTGGTGTGCTAATGCTGGTTTACCTGAATCAATCCTATGAAAAATTGCGATCAGATGCGACCAGGGAGGGGCGCCTTTTTTCAAAGGACGATGTACGCCGAGCGGTGATGGAAGGAGCCGGGTTAAGGGTGCGCCCGATTATGATGACGGTCTTCGCCATCGTTATTGGTCTGGTGCCTATTATGATTGGCAGTGGAACCGGGTCAGAAGTGATGCAGCGGATAGCCGGGCCAATGATCGGCGGGATGATCAGTACCGTACTGCTCACACTGTTAGTCATTCCGGCAATTTATGCCATTTGGAAACAAAGAGGACTTCAGTCGAATGACTCCCAATCCAGAGATATGCAGACCATAAAAAAATCGTAAAAATGAGAAGTAAGAGGAGAAAATACATGAAAGTACTATTACCTATCACCATGGGGGCTGCCCTTCTTACAGCGGGCTGTGCCAGTGTAGAGCATGAACATGATACGGCTGGCAATGATCATCACGCAATGATGCAAGATCATCATACGTCGGCGGCGGGTGGTCATGACAATATGGCTGAGGGACACATGACTGAAGGACACATGACTGAAGGACACATGGAAGGAGGACATATGCAGGGAGGGCATAAGGAAGGAGGACACATGGCGGGTGGCGCTATGGCTGGAGGTCATGCTCATGGTTCAGAAGGCTCTTTAGCCGGGGAACCGGGTAAAGCCTCTGCGGTCTCAAGAGTCATCAATGTGACGGCCGATGACACCATGCGTTTTACTCATGAGCCATTCAATATCAAAGAGGGTGAAACCATTAAATTTGTCGTGACTAACCAAGGGGCTATACCCCACGAGTTTTCTATCGGCACCAAGGATGAGCACATGGAGCATGGGAAAATGATGATGAACAATCCTAATATGCACCATGGTCCTGGCGGTAATTCTATTACCGTTAAGCCCGGTGAAACAGCGGAATTATTGTGGAAGTTTGATAATGCTTGGCAAATAGAGGCCGCTTGCAATATTCCAGGCCACTATCAGGCGGGTATGCACAGCACAGTTAAGATCGAAGAGTAATCGAACCGACTGCCTCTGTATGCTTTTAATGCGGGGGCAGGAACGAACCATTACCAAAGGAGTAAAACGATGAGAGTGAACGAGTTAGCGACTAAAACCGGGGTGACACCGGATACGGTTCGTTACTATACAAGGATTGGGCTACTGACCCCGACCAAAAACAGTGAAAATGGTTACAAAAACTACAACACCGCTGACGAGCAACGATTACACTTTATTATCAAGGCAAGGCACCTTGGTTTTTCTATCGTAGAAATACAGGAAATTATCAAGCTGTCCGCAACCGGTAGTTCGCCCTGCTGCCGGGTGAGAGAGATTGTTAAAAAACGTCTCTATGAAGCAGAAAAAACCATTGAAGAACTTCAACAACTCCATCAACGGATGAAACGTGCGGCTGATACCTGGGACGACATGCCTGATGGCGAACCTGATGGCGACTCAGTTTGTAATTTAATTGAGATGTGGGAAGACATTGAGTTGGGTCAGAGCTCAATTGATAAATATGCGAATACAACGAATTAGCGGTAAAACGCTGAAAGGCTTATTGACTCGTGTCTTGCACACAGGAATAGACTTTTACCTAAGTCGATAGCGTTTTAAATTGTAATAACTGTTCTGACAACGTAGGAGATGACGGTTATGAATCACGTTAATAGTCAGCAGTCGGGAAGTAGCCACTGTCACGATCCTGTTGGAAGTGGTGCATTGTCGCAGGAACTCCTTATTGAAGGTGCTGGCTGTGCCAGTTGTGTCGGAAAAATAGAAGCGGCTTTGAAAAACGTTCCCGGTGTTGATGATGCGGTCATGAACTTTGCTCAGCGTACCGTAACCGTCACAGGCAGTGCAGCGGAAGAGCGGCTCATCAAAGCGGTCGAGAG
>JBFKTM010000086.1:0-8504 GCA_041636295.1 Oleiphilaceae bacterium | reverse complement strand
GCAATAACACCATCTTTCAGAGGTCTTATTGCCGTAATATTGCCAGGAGTACGTCCAAGCATTCGCTTTGCTTCGGCCCCAACAGCGGCGACACTTTTTTGAGCGGCATGATTTCGAATCGCTACAACAGAAGGCTCATCAAGTACAATCCCTCTGTCGCGAACGTAGATAAGTGTATTTGCTGTACCTAAATCGATTGAGAGGTCACTGGAAAAAAGACCTCGAATTTTTTTAAACATTCGTTGATTTCGCCCTGGCGTATTTTAATCTCTTCAGAAACTCGTTTCAGAAGCACTTGCTGGCATACTAATCCAATAACTAAGTGCAGATTCCGATAAAGTGATTAACCAAACTAAAAGTAGAGGTTCCGGATACTGCGGCAACTTTAACAACGGCGGGTATTTTGAGCAAGGTAGAATTACGAAAAGCCTTACGAAATCATCAATTTCGTAAAAAAATCCCCTTATTCACCACTCAAAACGGAACCACATCCTATGGATTCCTGTTAGTATAGTCGATTGTCTCACGCTTTTACCGTGTTTTATGGCAAATGAATGCAGATAAAACGCCAAGAGCAGCTAAGAGAACTAAAAATAGACAGTCGTAACGAACAGTAATATGTCGTGACGCACATAGCGCCACACAATAAGTATCAATAGAAGATAAGCACCAACGTTTAGTTGAACCTTATTCAGTAAACGCGATCCTTTTATAGAGGACTAATGGGAGAATCTCCGTGTCAATCAAACGCGAAGACGTAGAAAAAATTGCCCGCCTGGCAAAATTACAAATTAACGAAGAGCAACTTGAAAAAGTGGCTGGTGACCTATCAAATATCCTGGGTTTGGTTGATCAGCTCCAAGCAGCGAACACAGAGGGTGTTGAACCAATGGCACACCCTATGGATGCAGTACAGAAGCTACGTGCAGACCAAGTGTCAGAAACCAATCAACGGGAAGCCTTCCAGGCGATCGCACCCGCCACCGAGAATGGTCTTTATCTCGTACCCAAAGTCATCGAGTAAGAGATACTCCTCATCGTAGGATACCTGTATAAAACACCAAGACCGGGAGATCGAGAAGCGAATGCTTAATTATATTGCTCGATCACCGATATAGACGCTTAACCAATAAGATCAAGACTTGCCATGCACAATAAAACCGTAGCTGAACTTTCTAAAGGTCTCGCCACCGGGGAATACTCCAGTGTCGAATTGACAGAGTACTTCTTAACACGCATTGCGCAGAAAGACCCATCGCTAAATAGCTTTATTACTGTCTGCAAAGACGAAGCGCTTGCAGATGCGAAGGCAGCAGACAGCCGTATTAGTGCAGGAGATGCCACCGCCTGGACAGGTATTCCATTCGCCCATAAGGACATTTTCTGCACCACAGGTATCAAAACCAGCTGTGGCTCCAAGATGCTGGATAATTTCATTCCGCCTTATGATGCAACCGTGACCAGCAACTTCAAGCAGCAAGGCGCTGTCTGCCTAGGCAAAACCACTCTGGACGAGTTCGCGATGGGCTCCTCCAATGAGAGCAGTTATTACGGCAAAGTCGTTAACCCCTGGGGAGAAAATCTGGTTCCGGGGGGCTCCTCCGGCGGCTCTGCGGCAGCAGTAGCAGCCAGACTAACCCCCGCCGCCACGGCAACCGATACCGGGGGTTCTATTCGTCAGCCATCAGCACTGTGTGGCGTTACTGGACTTAAGCCAACCTATGGCCGTGTTTCGCGTTACGGCATGATTGCCTTTGCCTCAAGCCTTGATCAGGGCGGCCCCATTGCGAGAACCGCAGAAGACGCAGCAATGATGCTGAATGTAATGGCTAGTTACGATGGCCGCGACTCTACCTGCATTGAACGTGAGGTACCTGACTACACCACCACCCTAAACCAGTCTATCGCAGGGTTGACTATCGGCCTGCCTAAGGAGTTTTTCTCTGACAAACTCGATGCAAAAATGCAGGCACAAGTTCAAAATGCCGTAGCCGAGTTGGAAAAACTAGGCGCCAAGATCAAAGAGATTAGCCTGCCACACACCGAGCTGTCAGTACCGGCCTACTATGTAATTGCACCTGCCGAGTGTTCTGCCAACCTGTCACGTTTTGACGGCGTTCGCTACGGATATCGATGTGATAATCCCGTCGACCTGGAAGACCTTTACCGTCGAAGCCGTTCAGAAGGTTTCGGTGACGAAGTGAAGCGCCGCATTATGATTGGCACCTATGCGTTATCAGCAGGTTACTACGACGCCTATTATCGCAAAGCACAGCAAGTACGAAGGCTAATCAAGAATGACTTCACCAGCGCCTTCGAAGAGGTCGACCTAATCGTTGGGCCAACAACCCCAAGTCCGGCCTTTGCCTTTGGCTCAAAAGGCGATGACCCGGTTCAGATGTACCTGGAAGATATCTTCACTATATCAACCAACCTGGCGGGCCTTCCCGGCATGTCCATTCCAGCGGGAATGATTGACGGCCTCCCCATTGGTCTGCAATTAATTGGCAACTATTTTGATGAGGCCAGACTACTCAACGTATCTCACCAGTTCCAACAAGCCACTGACTGGCACACCAAAGCCCCTGAAGGCTATTTATAAGCGCGGTGAGTAACACAGTATAAGTGCGGTGAGAAACACAGTTTTTAGCTACTCGCAGCATCTGCGAGTCAGAGCAAAGAGGTTTACAGTATGCAATGGGAAACAGTGATCGGGTTGGAAATCCATGTTCAGCTCGCCACAAAAACAAAAATATTTTCCGGTTCCAGTACCACATTCGGCTCGGAACCAAACACACAGGCATCTGCCGTTGATCTCGCCATGCCGGGAACACTGCCCGTCGCCAATGAACAGGCGTTTCGCTACGCCATCATGTTCGGCCTGGCAATTGATGCAGAGATCAACAAACGCTCGGTGTTCGAACGAAAGAACTATTTTTACCCCGACCTACCCAAGGGGTATCAGACCACACAGCTAGAGCAACCAATAGTGGGTGCTGGTCATGTCGAAATCCAGTTGGAAGATGGCACCAAAAAAAGCATTCGCATTCATCATGCCCACCTGGAAGAGGATGCGGGAAAGTCTCTGCATGAAGACTTCCACGGCATGTCCGGTATTGACCTTAACCGTGCCGGTACACCACTGATTGAAATCGTAACCGAGCCAGATATGCGAACGGCAGAAGAAGCTGTCGCGTTTGCCCGAAAACTACACGGCCTGGTGACCTCGCTGGGAATTTGCGACGGAGAAATGTCACAAGGCTCTATGCGTTTTGATGTTAACGTATCCGTTCGCCCATTGGGTGAAGATAAGCTGGGCACACGAACAGAAACTAAAAACCTTAACTCATTCCGTTTCATGGAAAAGGCGATTCAACTTGAAGTTGAGCGCCAGATCGAACTTATTGAAGAGGGCGGCGAAGTTATTCAGGAAACCCGCCTTTATGACGGTGATAAAGACATCTCCCGTTCGATGCGAAGCAAGGAAGAGGCAAACGACTACCGCTACTTCCCCTGCCCTGATCTTCTGCCAGTAGTATTTGATGATGACTACATCGAAGCAATTCGTGCAACACTGCCAGAACTACCTGATGCAAGACAGGCCCGCTTTATCGAGCAATACAACCTGTCAGAATATGACGCCGGCATTTTAAGTGCCGAAGCCGATATGGCCGCATTCTTTGAGGCGGTTGTAAACACCTGCAATGATGCAAAACTGGCTGCCAACTGGGTGACAGGAGAACTCGCCGCTCGACTGAACAGCGAAGAGAAATCCATTGCCAGCATTCACTTGAATGCCGAACAGCTAGGCGCACTCATTGGTCGCATCAAAGACGGTACAGTTTCATCGTCCGGTGCAAAAAAGGTATTTGATGCCCTGTGGAACGAAGAAGGCGACAGTGTTGATGCGCTAATCGATGCGAAAGGTCTTAAGCAGGTATCTGATACAGGCGCTCTGGAAAAAATTGTGGACGAAGTATTGGCAGGAATGGCTGACCAAATTGCACAATACAAGTCAGCCGACGAGAAAAAGCGAAAGAAACTGATGGGCGGTTTTATGGGGCCATTAATGAAGGCATCCAAAGGGCAAGGAAACCCTCAGCTATTCAATCAAATTCTTGCAAAGAAACTAAACGACTAAAACAAACAGCCAGGTACACAGCAGCTGTTACAAAAAAGGCACTCTATACAAGAGTGCCTTTTTCATTTCACCAATCTAAATAACCGGACTTACCTTAAAGCCCACCACCACAACCTAGTCGGCCAGATGTGCCCACATATCATGCTCGTCAGCTTCTTCGATAATGACATCCAGAATGTCACCCGGTTCAACATTGGTCACGTTATCGATAAACACTAATCCGTCAACATCCGGCGCATCCCCTTTGGTTCGGGCAACAGACCCCTCTTCCGTCACTTCGTCGACAATAACCTGCATACGCTTGCCGACCTTCAACTGCAAACGTTCGGCACTGATCTGCGCCTGAAGCGCCATAAACCGAGCTAATCGCTCCTCTTTAATCTCTTCAGGAACTGGGTCTGCCAGATCATTGGCAACCGCACCTTCAACCGGTGAATAAGCAAAACAACCGACCCGATCCAGTTTCGCCTCTTCCAGAAAGTCCAGCAACAACTGAAAATCCTCTTCGGTCTCCCCCGGAAAACCAACAATAAACGTACTTCGAATGGTTAGATCCGGACAGATCTCACGCCATTTTTTAATCCGTGCCAACGTGTTATCGATAGCTCCGGGTCGTTTCATCATTTTCAGTATACGAGGGCTCGCATGCTGCAATGGAACATCCAGGTAAGGCAGTATCTTACCTTCTGCCATCAACGGTATTACATCATCGATATGAGGGTAAGGATATAGATAATGCATCCGCACCCACGCCCCCATTTCGCCCAGTGCCTCGCACATCTCCAGGAATCGGGTTTTAACCGGGCGCCCTTGCCAGAATCCGGTACGGTATTTCACATCAACACCATAAGCACCGGTATCTTGGGAAACAACCAACAACTCTTTAACACCATTTTTGACCAGTCTTTGCGCTTCATCCAACACATCACCAATCGGGCGACTATCGAGTTTGCCTCGCATTGATGGGATGATGCAAAAGGTACACTTTTGATTACAGCCCTCTGCGATTTTTACATAGGCGTAATGTCGCGGCGTTAGTTTAACCCCCTGATCAGGAATTAGGTGCTCAAAAGGGTTATGCTCAGGTTTCGGCACATATTGGTGCACCTGGTCCAACACATTTTCATAGGCATGAGGGCCGGTAACGCCAAGAACATTGGGGTGTACCTCTTTAATTTCATCTTCCTTGGCCCCCAAACACCCTGTTACCAGCACCTTGCCATTCTCTTTCAGTGCCTCACCTATCGCATCCAGCGACTCCTGCACGGCACTATCAATAAAGCCACAGGTGTTAACGATCACCATGTCAGCATCGTCATAGCTTGGTACCACTTCATACCCCTCTATTCGAAGCTGAGTTAAGATTCGCTCTGAATCTACTAGATTTTTAGGGCAACCCAGCGAAACAAAACCGACCTTAGCACTAACGGAACCGTTCTTTTTCCCATCACTCATATAGAAACCTTTACCACCGCTCAAATTTTGCGCGAATTCTACCACACCTGGGTAAAAAATATATTTCCATTACCATCAATAAAGAGAGTATGACAAGAAAGTCACAATTGAGTTTAAAGCAGAGGATATACAGAAGGATGGGCAGACCAGCTCAAATAAGAAACCAGTCTGCACAAATTAGACTTAAAAGAGATAAGTATTACGACTTACGACGACGCGCCGCAGCAAATCCAGCCAAACCAAGACCCAAAAGCGCTACAGTGCCCGGCTCTGAAACCTGTTGGATACCGCCCTTAACTGCTGAATTATCGGTATCGGTTACAAATCTAAATTTATCACCAGACGCCAAACCCGCATTAAAGTCTAGAATCAATGTTTCGTATAGATCACCAAAAAATGAACCATTTAACGACACCTGATTAGTATAAGTAGCAGCAACAGAACTTACAGTACTACCAGAATAGGAAGTACTGTTGGAACTAATCGCTCGCCCAGATGCCGAACCTGGAGTAGAATTACTCGCTGCAATATCAAAAACAGTGTCACCACTTGCGCCACTGAAAATCAGCGATGAGATCAGTAAGCCTGATGTATTAGTTACATCAACGCTCCATGAATCACTATATGTGGTAGAACCACTGAAAGATGCCTGCCACCCACTACCAATGGCATCTGAATTGCCCAAAATAGCTACATCTGAAGTTCCATCAGAAAATAGGGCTGTAATCTCCATGCCGTTCATATCACCAGAACCTGTTGAAAAAGAAGACAAGCCAGTGGTATTAAAACTACTACCCGCATCAGTAGTTACAGTAACTGGAATAGCAAAAGCAGAAGAAGCACAGACCAGTGCCGCAGCACCTAATAAACAATTCAATTTCACAATAATCACACTCAATCCGTTAAGAAATTTATCCCTTCATTAAAATAAAAAACAAGGGAATTAAAAATAAATCTTTAATAACTAAAACACATTTTTACTTAAGCATATTTCATGCCGCAAATATTTTTATTGTTAATATTCTTAAATATACAATTGCAACCCCAAACCACCCCACCCAGAATATGAAAAATAGTTCGACACTGGCAATCACCCTCCCCCAAAAAAAATGCCCACACTTCTTCCAACCAGTTCACATCTATACAGACTGTTGCAAACTGCAACAGTCATTTAATTGCCAGACACGGCACAAACGCTTAAAATTCATACAAGTAGGTAAATTTTGACAGCAGTATGGTTAGATCATATTCAAGTGAGATGAATTTAATCAAAAGATAGTGGACATCGACCTGTTAAGTTTCCCGACATGCAATGCATAAGATCGTTATGGGCAGTCCAAGGTTATGAACACTAGCAGCACCAAAAAAAACTTACGCCACTACACTCGTATTCGTGCGCAGCTGGAGGCGACGATTGCCAAGGACAACCGCACGATTACAGCAGACATTGCTAACCTTTCTCGCGCAGGCTTAATGCTAGCCTGTGATCGAGCCACACTGGAAGATATTTTACCTAATACCGCCCCGATCATCCCAAGACAACCAACACAACTCGACATTGAGTTCGCCCTACCCGTTGTGCTCACACAGATGGTAATGGTGCGAGCAAAGTGCAACGTTATCTATACCCGAAGAACCTCCCGAGATGCATTTCAAATTGGCATTGAGTTTGAGTCAGTTGAAAATAATGGTTACAGCTACATTGACCAATACATTGATGCACAGCAACGCGCCGGCTGACCAAAGTTTTCTTTTCATCCACAAAAAATAGATTAAACTACAATCATTCATGCGTTTATTAACGCTATATGGTTATTTCTTTTATATCTAGAAGATCAACTTCTTATAATCACCTATTATTTGGTATAGTTACATCTTTCAAAATATCTGTTCTTTGGTGTTGTAAGATTGAATAGTAATTAACCCTGTTCAGAACAACCAAAAGGGCAATATGGCAGGTTTACTACACGCGGTTTGCAACATAATCGACTATGATTATTATTGTACCGATTAAAATTGTACCGTCGTCTATTATCAGCAGGTTTAAAACATGACCGATTACAATCTGACTCATCTGAAGCAGCTTGAAGCGGAGAGTATCCAAATTATCCGGGAAGTCGCTGCAGAGTTTGAACGCCCAGTAATGCTTTACTCGATAGGTAAAGACTCTTCCGTAATGCTTCATCTCGCAAGAAAGGCTTTTTTTCCAGGTAAGCTTCCCTTTCCGCTAATGCATGTGGATACAACCTGGAAATTTAAAGAGATGATTTCATTCAGAGATGAGCAGGTTAAGAAACACGGTCTGGATCTAATTGTCCATATTAACCAGGAAGGTGTTGAGCAAGGAATTGGTCCATTTACTCACGGCAGTGCAAAGCATACTGATGTGATGAAGACCGAAAGCCTGAAACAGGCGCTGAACAAATACAAATTTGATGCAGCCTTTGGTGGCGCACGCCGTGATGAAGAGAAGTCCCGTGCCAAGGAACGGGTTTACTCTTTCCGTGACAAGCATCACCGCTGGGACCCTAAGAATCAACGTCCAGAGCTTTGGAGCCTTTATAACGGCAAGGTCAATAAAGGAGAAAGCATTCGGGTATTCCCGCTATCCAACTGGACTGAACTTGATATTTGGCAGTACATCCACCTGGAAAATATCGACATCGTTCCTCTCTATTTCTCTCAAAAGCGTCCTATAGTGGAAAAGGATGGCGTCATGATCATGGTTGATGATGACCGTATGCCACTCGAACCGGGCGAAACCCCAGAAATGAAATCAGTACGTTTCCGAACCCTTGGCTGCTACCCACTAACAGGTGCAGTTGAATCTGAAGCGACCACGCTACCTGAAATTATTCAGGAGATGCTGTTGGCCAAGAGCTCAGAAAGACAAGGGCGTGTTATTGAT
>JBFKTM010000085.1:0-8550 GCA_041636295.1 Oleiphilaceae bacterium | reverse complement strand
CATCACCGCGTAGGCGCAGAGGTCTATGGAAAACACTTGTGATAGGGTGATTAGTCTTTTCTCTACCCAGAGACGACGGTGTTCATAGCTATTGCCAGTGAGGGTATCTTTTCCACATAAAAAGCTACGGCGTACGCAACGAGAAACGCAATGATAGTAGGGGGTATCTTCAAGCGATATGAGTGATTTTCTGGCTTTAGGCATGAAATAAAGTCCTTTTATTTCAAATTTAACATTTCGGTAAGTGCTGTTTAAATATCCAGTATTGGAGGGTTGTTGTCAAATTTTATGATGGTTTGATGAGTGTCTTTTAAGAATAAGTGTCTTTTAATAATATTGATGAGTGTCTTTTTAATAGCTTTCGCAGAAATAACAAGGCTGTTAAAAAATAAGACTATACTGATTGGGGCACCCCCCTAAACCTGCGTTCTCGATTTGAAAAGAGGGCATTGTGTGGTTAGCTCCAAAATGCAATGGTTTGGAACTTTACTCTACCTCATCTTCTTTTTAAGGGTAGAAACGGCCTTCGGCTGTGAGAAACTGTTGATTAACGGTGGTCATAACTGGTATCCCTACTTTTATCAAGATGAAACCAACCATAAAGGCATTATTGGGGATATAGTTTTAAGAGCCGCAGCCCATACAGGTATCAAAACTGAAATAGCCCAGGCTGCGCCTTGGAAGCGCATTCTTTTCGACCTTAGAAGCGGGCGACTAGACGTGGTTGCAGGCGCACTCAAAACAGAAGAGAGAGAGAAACTGTTCTCTTATTCAAGCCCGGTCTACTTCTCCCAATTTAGAATATTTGTTCATCGTGATCACCAATTCAATTTTTCAACTCTCGAAGATCTTATCGGAAAACACGGTGTCAAAATTCGGGGCTTGAGCCTTGGAGAAAATCTGGATCAATTCGCTTTCGAAAATCTCGTTATTGAAGAGATTACTGATACCAACAGTCTATTTAAAATGGTGGCAGCGAAACGGGTTGACTACGGTATTTTTTATCACTATAGCGGTCTCAGTGAAATCGACCGATTGAATCTTGGCAATACACTGATCCCCCTTCCTACTCCTCTTACTCAAGAGCCTCTCTATGTCGCTTTCTCCAGAAAATCCCGATGTCTAGAACAGATTCAGCAGTTATCAAAGGAGATCGCCCGGATGAAAGAAAATGGTGCCATTCAGGAGATTGCTGATTATTACGCGAGATTTATTAACAATCGTAAGGTGTTAAGAGACGATGACTAGTAGAGCATATCAGATAGGCCTCTATAGCAATCCAATTTTATCTCCTGGATGGAAACTGGATCTGCGATGGCTAATGATCGCTATTACTTTCTCTGGACTAATTAGTAGATACTCACTTGCCGATGAGCTATTTTTTGGAGTTACCGATGAAATTAGCGACATAACGGCTGTATCCGGTTCGAAAAGAGAGGAGGATCTATTCAGCTCCCCACTCTCTATCAGTGTCATCTCTGCCGAACAGATTAAAAAAGCAGGCGTCATTAGTATTCCGGAAGCATTGCGACTAATTCCCGGCGTTATCGTTCGGGAGCAGACTAACGGCCAATTCAGTGTGCATATTCGTGGTTTTGACAATGTACCTGCAGGAACATCACTGACTGGATTATCAAACCGCTTTTCTTTAATCATGGTCGACAATCGAAAAGTCTATGATTATTTTAACGGGGGGCTTTTCTGGGAGACGCTTCCCTTCACCATAGACGACATTGAGCGTATTGAAGTAATCAGAGGTGCAGCTAGCGCACTGTATGGATCCAATGCCATGACTGGCGTTATTCACTTTATCACCAAGCGAGCAGAGGGAGACACCACACTGGAGGCCAATCTGATGGCTGCGAACCCAAGCTCAACATCCGGACATTTCGCTACTGAACATTCCTTTGGAATGACAAATTTCCGCTTAAGTGGATTTACCGATCAACGGGATCGATACCAGACAACCTATTATAGCTTTGCCGAAGACCAATACTTACCTGTCGATCAAATCAATTTTACATCGGGAATAGGCCACTATCCCGATCCGGAAAAGGCCCGCGATGCCCATGCCTTGATGCTGTCACTCAATAATGATCCAACTGAGCGGTTTGCTTACGACTTGAGTTTCAGCCATCAGGACTCCCGAGTGCAAAAGGTTCACATCAGCTCTTCAGACACCCCTCTTACCATCAATGACTCTAACACCAGCGCTGTTAATATCAATCTCAATTATGATGCGTTTTTTGTTAGAGCAAGCCATCTCTGGGGTAAGCAAGCCACCTTGGACATTCCGGACTTCAATTATGACAAAGCCAATAGTCAAATTTCGATGGAATATCAATTCCGAAAACCCCAGTGGATAATCCGCCCGGGAATAAGTTACAAGAGTATTGTTTATGATGGTCCGTTTATAGGGGGAGAAAGAAGGCTAAGGGAAGCAGGTTACCTGTTGCGGACGGAGTATTTCCCAACACCCCAATATCGCCTTGTAGCCGCTCTGCGCTATGATGACTACAACCTACCATCAGACAACTATTTTAGTTATCAGATCCTTGGCACTTACAGGCTACACCACGACACCTTGCTTAGGGCCGCCATTGAGACTGCTAATCGTTCAAGCTTTATGATCAACCATTACCTCGATCTAATGTTCACCTTCCCGAATAATCCCTCTCGCAGGGTGGATATATCTGGGGATCCGGAAGCGGAACTGGTCTCAATCACCACCGTGGAGATTGGCTTACGACACCAGCTGAATTTTAATAACTGGTTTGAGATTGAGCTTTTCCGAAGTGATATAGAAGACTTTACATCCTTTATCGTCCAAGGCACAGGTTTGGATGGTAGCCAACTTGTTACGACGCGACAATTGGAATGGTTACCGACTGAAGCCACCCAGCTAGGCGTGACTGTCGATTGGCACTATGAGGCTGTCAACTGGGATCTTAACATCTTCCTTACCGCTCAAGACACCCACGTTGACGAGCAGGCAGTATCAATAAGCAAGCCTCTGACTTTTATCAATACAGATAATAAAGGAACACCAGATTACTATGGAGGGGTTGTGCACAACTGGCAACCACTAGATCGCTGGAATATTAATACCCACGTGTACTATCTAAGCAGTCATACCTTTGCACTGGAACAGACTCAGGGTAATGCCCATAACGCATCAGCCATGTACGCCAACCTGACCATAAGTCACCGGTTTAATAATTGGCTGAACGGCTTTGTCTCAGCAAGGAATCTATCCAACCAAAGCGAGAGCCAGCACTTTTTCACCGACCACATTGACCCGCTCTATGTTGTCGGAATCAACCTAAAGTGGGCTCCGTGACGTTATGAATTGCTAGTCATTTCGCCAATATTATGATGACTGTCTTTTTAAAGAGGGTGCCAGCGGTCGCCACAGAGGGATGTTAATGGTTAGGTTTGTACTGCACTTAAAATGGCTCGGAATCTTCGCCTGCCCTATTGTTTCATTTATTCGGCACCATAACGATTAATCAGCTTTTTATAGGCATTACTACGTTTGTATTGTGCCATTTTGTCTGCAAATCGTTGCGCTGTGCGGTTGAGTTTTTTTTGTCGGGAGAAAACCAAATAAGTTGGATTATCGGTCAAGGGGGGCGTGAGTAGCCTGATTTGACGGAATAACTTTTCTTTATGCGCAATAAATCGAAAACGTTCTACATTCGCAACGGCGACATCAATACGTTTTGCTAAAAGTAATGTTAGAAGCTGTTCTTCGTTTCGGGCGATATCCAATTTATCCAGGTAGTTCACGTTATCAAACAAATCGTCATAGGAGTAACCCTGTAAAACGCCAAAGGTCATTCCTGCGAGGTTTTTTAAGTCGCCTCCATAGATTATTTGAGGGTGCCGGTCTTTCAATACAAAAAAGGCGTTTTGAGAGTTTGAAAGGATATTCCCTTCGAGAAACAATCCAAATAACTCTCTCTCAGGCGTTTTTCGCATATATGTAATGGCATCTGCCGGACCGGACTCCAACATGCGAACCGCTCGTCGCCAGGGGACGCTGGAAAAATGGACATTGATATTCAATTGCTGGGCAACGGATCGGATCATCTCAATATGAATACCTATTAGTTCGCCTGCTTCAACCATTTCATTGGGTGGATAGTAGCCGTCGCCTCGCACAATCAAAAGGCTCTGTTGATGAGTTTCCGTATTATCGCTTGCACTGCTTTTGGGTACGATTAGCAGTAATAGTAGGAAGAGTACGGGCCCCAGTATTCGGTACTCGGTTATCCATCTTTTCAAGTTGAGATGTCCTCCCTTAGGATCTGGGCACTAGCTCAAGTATAGGTCAGTTAAAGGGAGCGTGCGTTAAAGAGGGATAAGTCCATAGCTGGGTAGACTCCGTTAGTCCGAGTCGGCAGCAATTGTTTCTAGAGCCTCTAGCAGTTTCGGAAGTTCATTGGACAGGGAGTCTAAATAGGACGGTATAGCGTCGATATTCTGCTTGTTTGATGCCAACTCAATATTTTCTGCGAGCACTGCAATCTGTTTGGCACCTATGTTTCCGGCACTTCCTTTAAGGGTATGCGCTAACTGGGTGAGTTCGTCTAGATTATACGTTGCTAAGGCGCTATTAAGATCGTTTACAATCAAGCGATTCTTTTTAAGAAATAGGCTGAGAATGGTTAAGTAGGTGGTGTAGTCATTATCGACTCTGGCGAGTGCGCTGTGAATATCAAGCCCTTCGATTGAACTTAATGCGACTAACTGCGCTTCCGAAGGCTGAGTCGATACAGAGGGCGTGAGAGGCGCGGATGGAGAACTGGGTTGGGTTAGATTCTCGGGCTTAATCCACCGTAAAAGTGCGTTAGTCACGTCTAACGGATCGAGTGGCTTCGTTATGTGATCATTCATGCCTGCGGCTAAACTTTTTTCTTTATCTCCACTCATCGCATGGGCTGTCATCGCAATAACTGGCAATTCTTTCAGCTTGGCCCATTTCGGGTCTTCCTGTGAGAGGGCGCGAATGCAATGGGTTGCTTCAAGTCCATCCATTAGGGGCATTTCGATGTCCATAAATACCAGGTCATATTGAGAGGCTTGGACGCAAGCTAACGCCGCTTCTCCGTGTTCAGCGATCTCAACGTGAAAGCCTGCTTTTTGCAATAACTCCTTAGCGACTTGTTGATTGATCTCGTTATCTTCAACTAGCAGAATGTGGGCTCCTTGAATAGTCTTAAGACGATCTGAAGAGAGTCCGTGAATGGGCCGGAGCACTGAATGCTTTTGTCTCGATTGGCTATAAACGCTGGATATTTTATCGAGACAGGTGGATCGACTGGTTGGTTTGACCAGAGTGCCATGAATTTGATTATTCTGTTCCTTTAATTGACTCGCGTGATCTTTGGATGTGGTGGTGAGAATATATTTTAACTGTTCATCGTTGTTAGAAAGCGTTTCTATTTTGTTGACCGTTTCGAGACCATTTAAAACATCCATCTCTTGGCTAATAAATGCGAGCTGAAAGGGTGTTTTTGGATCTTGTTGCTCTATTGCTTCAATCGCGGCATACCCTGAAGAGACTTCGATCGGAGAAAGGTTAATGGCTCTGAGATTTTCAGCCAGTGCGATTTTATCCGCTTCATTGTCATCGACAACCAGAACCTTCAACTCTCTGAGCTTGTCGGGTAGGTTGAATGGGTTAAGCAGTGAGTATGAGCGTTCAACGCAGAGCGTGAAATGGAAATTACTTCCTTTACCGGGTTCGCTATCGACCCAGATATCACCGCCCATCATTTGTACCAGTCGATGGCAAATGGTAAGCCCTAATCCACTCCCTCCATATTTCCGGGTAGTAGAGCTGTCAGCCTGACTAAAAGGTTCAAACAGGCATTGAATTTGATGTTGGCTGAGCCCTATACCTGTATCTTTGACAGAGCCCTTTAGAGTAATAGCGTTATTCTCCTCATTTAGCACATCGATTGAAATAGTGATGCTACCCTCTTCGGTGAACTTTAACGCATTGGAAACCAGGTTAATGATGACCTGGCGGATCCTTAGAGGGTCTCCTCGTAATTGGATCGGCACTTTATGTGAAACGGTGTAGTTTAAAATAAGCCCTTTTTCTTTAAGACTGTTGCCTAGCAAGAGGTCAACATCAGAGAGCAGTTCTTCAAGTTCAAACTCGACGGACTCCAGGCTTAACTTGCCTGCTTCAATTTTTGAGAAATCGAGAATATCGTTAATAACACCTAACAGCGCTTTGGCCGCTCGATGTGATTTCTCAATATAGTCCCGTTGCTTAGTCGTCAGTTCGGTCATGAGGGCCAAATCACTTAATCCGATAATGGCATTCATTGGTGTTCGGATTTCATGGCTCATACGAGCAAGAAAATCACTTTTGGCAGCGTTGGCTTGATCTGCGTTGCGTTTCGCACTCTTGAGAGCTTCAGCCGCGTTCTTTCGGGAAACAAAACTGGCTACCAGTACCACGATAAGAATAATAAACAGGCCAATGACTCCAAAGGTTAAATAAAGTAGATTTTCTTGTGCTCTGATGGTCAGATTTTGATTAGTGAGCGCTCTCTCTTGTTTTTCAATTTGTCGAGCGTGTCGCTCTATATCGCGTAGTTGATCGAGAAGAATTTTCCGGTTGAGATTCAAGTTGTGTTCCATCTCGCGTTCTACAATCTCTTTTTCCTTGAGCTCGCGCTGCTTTTGCTCCAATTCGGTTCGAATGGTCTTCAGTTCTTGCTCGTTAATTTTCAGCGTCTTCTGTTGAGCTTCGAGTTGTTGCGAGAGTTGGTTCGCTTCGGATTTGGCCAGATCATGTTTTTGGTTGATTTCTCGCATCAGAAGTTGTTGGTGAGAGAGGTTTGTGCTTTGTTCTTTAATTCGTGTATTCAATTGAGTCGCCTCTTGTTTTAGCGACGCAAATTCAGTTTTACTGCGGTTTAGATTTTCTAATTGCTCTGAGATCTGTTTATTTTGTTGGAGTAGTTGAGTTTGTTGTTGTTTAAGTTCCTGGTCTTGTTGCTCTATTTTCCTTTTGATTTTCAGTAATGCTTGTTCGTTTTCTTTGTAGAGTTTTGCGACGTCTAGCTCTGTTCCCCCGTAAAGAATAATATCTTTCGACAGGATAAGTTCTTCATACAGGATGTTGGCTTTGTTGACTTCGAAGGCGATTTTGTTGGGAGTCGGCTGAGTGAAGTTGATCATGATGGCATGCTTATGGGGGTTCCGCTCTGTGATCAGCAGTGTTTGACTGCGTAGCAAGGAGAGCGCGATTTCTTCGAAGTCGTCATTAAGGTGAGTGGCGATGACGAGCATATGAGCCTGTTTGGCATCATCTAAGTTTCTGATTTGTCTTGCTTCGATCGGCTTGCCCCGAATGAATTTGTTGCGAGCTAGTGACCTGAAGGTGACATATAGGGTTTGGTTATCTCCATAGAAACCAACAACCAAACGCTGTGACTGAGATTCATCTGGCCACTCCACTGACTTTAAGAAGTTATTGAGAAAAGCACTTTTCAGAATATCGGGAGAGGTCTTTTCTGCCAATGCTTCCCGGCTGCTTAATAGAATCATCAAAATGAGTAGTGCTTTTAGAGCCTTAGAGGGAAAACGCCGAGAGAGCCTTGGTGATATGAAGCCTGAATTGCTATCCACATCGGTCACGTTTGGGAGAGTAAAAAGGTAATATTGAGTATAGCAGCAGAGCCCTTTATGTGTAGCGACTGTCATCGTGAATTGCGTATAGGGCGAGGTTAAAAGTGGTATTTTGCCCCGATAATAAACTGAATACCTTCACCTCCGGGAATTAGGTGGTCTGCGACCAAATCTTGTGTGTCTGGATACCTAATATCCTGATCCAGCAGATTTTTGCTGGTGGCATATAACTGGTATTTGGGGCGCTGGTATTGATAGTTTAGATTGACAAGGTACAAAGGGTTGGCTTTGCTTCGCTCACTAATAACTCGGGTAGAGCCACCCACCGAGTGGAATGATTTGACGGGTAAGTTAACGCCGATAGCGGTTGTGAATTTGGGAACAAATTGTGCCACCGGATCATCAGTGATAGTGCGATCTCCTTGATGGTTGTATGCGAAATTGGCGAAAAACAGGTAGTGGTCTGTTGCCCGCTGGAGATCGAGTTCAAATCCGTAGCGGTTATACTCTCCTGAATTAAAGAAACTGATCGTTCCGTCGCGAAACTCGCGCTGTATAAAATCCTCGGCTTCCAGGTAGTAGATGTTGGCGACAAACAACGTGTTGTTGTATTCGTATGAGTAGGCGAGATCGGTTGTTTTTACGGTTTCAGCTTTGAGGTTTGGGTTCCCAACAAGAACACCGGGAATAGTAATAAAGAGCTGGGTGAAGTTGGGCGAATTGAAGCCAACAGAATGAAGAAGTTTGATCGAATGATACTGATCCATTTTATAAACCGCTGCAGCGCGAGGAGTTAACTTACTGCCGCTCTGGCTGTTGTCGGTATAACGGCCACCCAACAGGAAACGCCACTGATTCCGGCGGTAGTCTAGTTGGCCGTAAGTTGACTTTTCATTG
>JBFKTM010000084.1:0-8599 GCA_041636295.1 Oleiphilaceae bacterium | reverse complement strand
GGCGTTTCTCGATTGGGGGCTCCCCAAAGACCTACTCGTTCCCTTCAGCGAGCAAAAGCAGACGATGGTCGAGGGGAAGTCGTATGTCGTCGCCATATTCTATGATAAAAATACCAACCGAATTGCGGCCTCCAGTAAGCTCAACAAGTTTGTCGACAAACACCCCGGTCGCTATCACAACGGGCTCGAAGTTGATCTGCTCATCTGTGAGCGATCAGATATTGGCTACAATGCCATCATCAATAATGACCATTGGGGCGTCCTGTTTGATAGCGAAGTCTACCGCCCACTACGGGAAGGTGAACGAACCAAGGGATATATCAAACGAATTCGAGAAGACGGAAAAATAGACCTTAGCCTGCAGCAGCCCGGCTACAAAAAGGTCACCACACTATCAGACCGGGTACTTGAAGAACTCATCAAACAGGGTGGTTATCTACCATTATCAGACCGCAGTGCCCCTGATGCGATTTACAAGACATTTGGTGCCAGTAAAAAGGCATACAAAATGGCCATCGGCGCACTCTATAAAAAACGGCTGATTACCATTGAAAAAGAGGGGATCACCCTCATTGATGAAAGTGGCAAATAATTTAACTAGTTGGAGAGTATTATGGCACGTGCCAGCGCAAGACATATTTTGGTAGACAGCGAAGAAAAGTGTAATGAACTTAAAGCAAAAATTGAAAATGGTAGCGACTTCGCTGAGATCGCCCGTAGTTTTTCTACCTGCCCTTCCGGCCAGCAAGGCGGCGCACTGGGTGAATTCGGCCCAGGCCAAATGGTTAGAGAGTTTGACGAAGTGGTTTTCTCGGGTGAGCTAAATAAAGTGCTTGGCCCTGTCAAAACCCAGTTTGGTTATCACTTGTTGGAAGTGACTAGCCGTACTGAGTGATCGGGATTATGCGGTGTTTTATGCGGCCCTTGACTGTATAAAACACCGACCTAAAGAGACTCGTGCAACACGGCAGGCTGTGATCCAGGTGAGAGTTCTTTAACAACCATGACATACAGATGGTCTCTATTAACTATCCGTCTTTATTAACTATCCCAATAGGGATTATCCCCCCCAAAAAACTCCACCATAAAATCAATAAATGCCCGAACCTTGGCCGGCATGTATTGCCGCTGCGGAAATACCGCATAAATCGTTTTATCAGGCATTTGATACTCTTCAAACAAGGCAACTAATCTGCCCGACTTGATTTCAGGGCCTGCAACAAACGTGGGCAATCGACCGATACCAACACCTTGAATCAGCGCCTCTCTAAGGGCTTCACTGTTATTAACCTGATAGTTACCATTCACCTCTACCGCATAAGGCTTTTCATTTTTCATAAAAACCCACTCCTTCACATCTCTCGAATAGGTGAAGAGTAAACAGTTATGATTACGCAAGTCTTCGAGTTTTTCAGGCCTCCCCTGTTTACATAGATAGTCCGGGGATGCACAAAGGACATTTTTTAAGGGTGCCAGCTTTCGGGCAACCAGTGATGAGTCAGGCAAGTCTCCGGCACGCATTGCCAGATCAAACCCTTCTCCGACAATATCAGTGATCTTGTCATCCATGACCATATCAATACTGATTTTAGGATATCGCTTCAAAAACTCAGGTATGAGGGGTGCCAAGTGCAGCCGTCCAAATGACATGGGCGTATTTATCTTCAGCCTGCCTTGAGGTTCCCCCTGAAGTTGCGCCACAGCGCCTTCTGCATCTTTTGCCGCCTCATAGGCTTTAGCAGCATAGCGGTAGTAGTGCTCTCCCGCCTCAGTAAGACTCAGTTTACGCGTCGTACGATGCAGCAGCTTAACACCCAACTCCTCTTCCAGTTGCGTGATACGTTTACTAACCGCTGATTTGGATATACCCAGAACCTTTGCTGCAGGAGAGAACCCTTTACTGTCAACAACCGCAACAAACACAGGTATGGCACCAAAACTATCCACTTTAATCTCCGTTAACTTTTTCTCAACAGTGTTTATCTTTAAAGAGAGATTATCAGCTTAACAGAAACAAGATACGCTAGCGTAAATTAATTCAAACATTGCATCAGGTGTACTATGACCACCACTTCTGGCAACCACTTAACCACTCCGCTAACGCCGGCAGATGTGAAGAGCGGCACTATAAGCAAGAGATTATCTTCAACCTTGCTTATTCATGCCTTGATGATCTTTAACATTCTGTTAGCGTCTAGTTCATTTCCAGTCGGAGCGGCAATTACCAATGCCCTTCCCCCCGATGTTATGATGTTAATTCGATTTTTTTTTGCGGCTGCTTTTTTTGCGCCTTATGTCTTCATAAAAAACGGATTTAAGCTTCCTGATGTCAAACAACTTTTGACTTATAGCCTGTTAAGCATTCCTCTGGTCACTTTCTTCTGCTTCATGTTCGAGTCGTTGAGATACACAAGTTCAATCAATACCGGCGCTTTGTATACCACCGTTCCAGCCATCACCGCCCTCTTTGCCCTATGGATAAATAAGGAGGGTGTGAGCATGCAAAGAGCCATCAGTTTACTGATAGGAACGTTGGGGGCGCTATGGATTGTCTTTCGAGGAGACATAGAGGCAGTGCTTGCGTTAAAGCTCAACTATGGCGACTTCGTATTTGTGCTGGGGTGTATATCACTCAGCCTCTATACCCCACTGATTAAACGAGTCTATCGAAATGAGCCGATGGAGGTAATGACCTTTTGGGTGATTCTACTTGGAGCGGGTTGGTTACTGCTGCTGTCAGCCCATAAATTGCCCGAGATCGAATGGCACGCTGTTGAGCCAAAAATCTTTGCCGGGGTTATTTATCTATCGCTGTTTACTACCTTGGCAACGTTCTTCTTGCTTCAGCTGTGTACGGTTAAAATTGGCGCCACTAAAGTGGCCGCTTATGGCTTCTTAACACCGCTGTTTGTAATATTTTTGAGTGTAACGTCAGGCGAGAGCCAATTTGAGTTGGCTTTAATTCCTGGCATGATATTAGTGGTGGTGGCCATGCTGTTTATTCAAAAAGAAAAATCAAACTAATAGCCTGAGAATCCCAACATGCGCATTGAACAGTCCGCTCCAATGCGCACGTTAGAATAAAGAAAACCTCTACGGAGTGACGATATTAAACGTGCCTGATGGCTTATCAAATAGTGAGAAGAATCTAAGAAGATCTATCTTACTGCCGCCCAGGGAGAGTTCATCTGAAAACAGCACATCTTTTATACCAACGGCACCAATCGCCATATTTATGAAGAGCGCGCGAGTCAGGTTCAGGGTTGCGTTGGCCTCCGTGTCGATTGCAGCTTTACTATGGTGAAGCACTGAGTTTTCTATGGTCAGTACGTAGTTTTCATCCAAATCCGTAAAGTTAATATTGACCTTCAGCGCCAGACCTTCTGCATCAGGGCCATTAAGACGAACCGCCATGGAGTCAAAAAAGTAAGCGTTGGGTGTCTGCTTTAACACTTCAGCCATGGTTGCTATATCAATGCCCACATCAGGAGCGCCATGGCGTAGCTCATAGGCCGCACTCAGATACACATCACGCCAAGGGCCTGATTCGGACTGATACCCCAGTTGATCATAGGTACGTGCCAGTAACTGCTTGGCCTCATCGCTATCTGGCTCGGCAAATACTAAATGGTTGAGCAGCTCTGCTACCCAGCGATACTCCCCCTGATCAAAAGCCGACTTAGCCTGCTTAAGAATGTTCTTCGCTCCCCCCATCAGCTCGACATATCTAATCGCCGATTGAGCAGGTGGTAACGGGTCCAGATTGGCCGGATTACCGTCATACCAGCCCATATAGCCCTGATAGACCGCTTTGGAGTTGTGTTTAATCGTTCCATAATAACCACGATTGGAAAATGTACTGCTCAGTGACGATGGCAGTGCAATCTGGTCGGCAATTTCTCGTGGCGTTAGACCCGCATTAAGTAGTCTGACTGATTGATCGTGAATGTATTTATAGGTATCTCTCTGGTTCTTCATAAACCCTGCAATACGCTGATTACCCCAAATTGGCCAGTGATGCGTACCAAAATAGACATCAGCTTCACCAAACATAGTAAGCGCCTCGTTAATAAGATTGCTCCATTTAAGACCATCTCTTACTTTGGCACCTCTCAGGGTGTAGAGGTTGTGCATGGTGCGCGACACCATCTCTGCTCCGCAGAAGGCTTTAAAATCCGGTAGATAGAAGGTAAATTCAGAGGGAGCTTCAGAACCACTCACCATCTGGAAGACAAACTTAACGCCGTCTATCTCCATGGTATGACCTGTGGTATCAATGATGTCAGTAGGCTGAATGATGCCAAAACTGCCAAATGCAGGACTAATACCGAGCCCAGAGCTAACATGCCCTCTTTCCGAAACGGGAAGTTGCTTGCCATACATGTACATCGATCGACGTGCCATTGCGACACCCGCGAGCACATTTTCACTGGTTGCCTCTTCCATAAAGCCTTCTGGTGCAACGACTTTAACTTGTCCATTTTCAACCTGTTTTTTACTAACAATACCCTGAGCACCACCAAAATGATCAATATGACTATGTGAGTAGATGACAGCAACAACAGGCTTATCTCCCAGATTTTTACTTGCAAATTTCATCGCGGCAGATGCCGTTTCTGCGGTTGTTAACGGATCAACAACAATCCAGCCGGTCTTACCTTCAATCAACGTCATATTGGCCAGATCAAAGCCCCGTAGCTGGTAAATACCTTCTGTGACCTTAAAAAGACCTTGAATATTGTTCAAACTGGCCTGCCGCCAAAGACTGGGATTCACGCTATCGGGTGCATCGCCCTTAATGAACTTGTAAGATGACTGGTTCCATACACTATTGCCATTGCGATCCTCTACTTGCAGGTCTGGCATAGAAGCGATTAGCCCGCGCCGGGCATCTTCAAAATCCTGCTGATCAGAAAACGGGAGTGACTCCAGCACCGCTTTATTCGCTTCGGCGGTAATCTCGGTTGGAGCAGAATGGCCTGCTTCATCACTATTGGAATCGAGGGCATTACCACACCCTGTCAAAATGAAACCAATACTGTAAACAGATAATAGCGTGATTAGTTTTTTCAAGATTTCGTCTCCACCTGGAATTTACTTGCCCTGCATTGAGTGATCCGAGTTTTTACAATTCAGCGTTTTTTACAATTCAGTGTTTTGAATATAGTGTTTTTACTTCTGCCGTACTGGTTAATTCCCGACAATCACAGGTCTCAATACGACAGCCGTTACGGATTACTGTGCTTATTTCAGAAAAACCGATAAAAAAGGTATTGGCACTTTGCGTATCAAGGGCCAACTCATCGCGGTCACACCAAGGTAGTTCCCGTCACCTGGCGGTCGCAGTTCATCAAGGGTATAGTTCCATAGAGTCGCGCATTAACAGCAGGGGGTAACTTATGCCAGACCAACTCAGCCATTCGAGTCCTGCGGAATTTCTTTTCCAGTGGCTAACGGAAAACGACTTTCGAGAAGTTGGTTTTATCGGCGACCAGCCAGCTCTGGCCCCAATAGACTTAATTCCAATAAATAACGTGCATATTCATGATTGCAACGGCCAAAACCCTTTAAAAGGGTCTGTTGGCAACCATTCCCTCCAAGCGGTGGTGGTTTCCGGTGTGCTCGAACATCGCACAAAGCCCGAAGCTATCCAGATGCTGGCTGGCTACCGCAATGCTCTGGTGGGAGCTATTCTGGTATTTGTGGACCTGGCCGAAAGCAACCAGTGGTCTCATGCCGATTTTTATGGTCTCGGTTTCAAGAACATTGCGCACTTCCCTCACCCAAAACACCCTTTACACGCATTCGAATATAACCTGCAAACCTATAACCACAAACGTCTATGGAATACACCGCAATACTGGGCCAATCCGGAGAACTTCGGTAAATATTGGTGGTAGTTCGAAAATCTGTTAACCGTATGGTTGAATTTTAACCAACTTGTGTAAGAGTTATTATTGAGAGTTTTAGTTATGATGCGTGTTTACGGAAAACAGATAGGAGGGAGCGATGAGCACTATAAACGTGGATGTACTGATTATAGGGGCCGGTGTATCCGGCATCGGAATCGCCTGTCATTTAACTAAGAACTGCCCTGATAAATCCTTCCTTATTCTTGAACGCCGCCAAGCCATTGGTGGAACCTGGGACCTGTTTCGCTACCCGGGCATTCGTTCCGATTCGGATATGTATACCTTCGGCTACCGCTTCCGCCCCTGGACAGAAGGAAAGACTCTCGCAGATGGGCCCTCCATTAAACGCTACGTAACTGAAACCGCAAACGCCTACGGCGTCGATAAGCGGATTCGTTTTGGAAATAAGGTCGTACGTGCCAACTGGTCAAGCCAGCAGCGACACTGGTCGGTTGACGTACTGAACGAGGCAAGCGGCGAAACCGAAAGCTACAGCTGTAATTTCCTGGTGGGATGCACCGGCTATTACAACTATGATGCGGGCTACCAACCGGACTTTCCCGGCAAAGAAAGCTTCCGAGGAACCATCGTACATCCACAACATTGGCCGGAAAACCTCGACTACCAGGGCAAACGCGTGGTGGTTATTGGCAGCGGTGCAACAGCCGTTACATTAGTGCCAGCCATGGCCGACAAAGCAGGCCACGTTACCATGTTGCAACGCTCTCCTACTTATATGTTGCCACTGCCCGTGATAGACCCGATTGCCAAGCAGATGCAGCGATTTATGTCAAATAAATGGGTCTATCGTCTGACACGCTCCCGTAATATTGCGACCGCTCGTTTAATCTACAATACGGCCCGAAGCCGCCCTAAAGTGATGAGACGCTTCCTGCAAAACCTGGTGAGAAAGCAACTCAATGGTGCAGCAGATATGCGCCACTTTACGCCAAACTATGATCCGTGGGATGAACGTCTATGTGTTGTTGCAGACGGAGACCTGTTTACGGCAATTAAATCGGGTGATGCGTCGATTGTGACTGACCATATCGAAACCTTTACCCCAACCGGCATTAAGCTAAAATCCGGGCAAACATTAGCCGCCGATATAATCATCACCGCAACCGGCCTTGATCTGCAAATGCTAAGCAGCGCCGAGATATTAGTTGATGAGCAACCCGTGGCCATCAGTGACAAGCTTATCTACAAGAATGCCTTGGTCGAGGGCGTACCAAATGCGGCCATCGTTTTTGGCTACACCAATATATCCTGGACACTGAAGGTCGATATTGTTGCAGACTACCTCTGCCGCCTGTTGAAGCACATGGATAAAAAAGGCTATCGGCAGGTCGTACCTATCGATAACGAGAACAGCCGAACTAACGACACCGTTATGGGTTCACTCAGTGCCGGTTACGTCAGGCGAGCTGCCGACAAACTGCCCCGCCAGGGAAGCAAAGGGCCCTGGGTGGTGACTCAGGATTATGCACAAGATGCAAAAATATTGCGGGAAGCCCCCATCGAAGATGGTTATTTGCAGTTTGATGGGGTGCAATCCCAAACCGAGCGTTGTTTAAATAAAGGATTGTGGGGCAGTATTCGTGCGGTACTAACGAGTCAATAACCGACCTTCGCTGGGCTGTTTTTAGCGTATAAATAAGATGCGAACCCAATTGATTGGAACTTTCTACATCAAAAGACCTTTTGCAATGATAAGAACAGCCGCCACTGCAGAAACGATCAGTAACAGGTTACGAACCCATGCGGTAGATAACCGCCTAATAAGCTTCCCGGATATCAAATACCCGATAACAATACCGGGAATAAGTGAAACACCCAGTAATAGCTCTTCGATACCAAATCGTCCCGCCCAGCCTAATGCACTCAGTGAGATTAACCCAGACGGCACAAAAATAGCCGATAAGGTGCCCGGCAAACGGGGCCCGACCACATTCTGAGAAACCAGTGCAAGGGGCGGCCCCCCAATAGCGGTGATAGTTCCTGAAAACCCTGATAGCACGGCAGCACTCGTAATATAGGGCGGTTGCGGATCGGGAAACTGATGCACGAAACTGATACCGACACTTAATAGAACGAATCCCCCCAGTAAAAGCGCCATGCCCTGCTGTGATACATGACCAATGACGACTGCGGCGACAATAATCCCCACAATAGAACCCGGTAACGCCCAGGCGACATCGTTAACCTGAACTGACTGATAATCCCGAATTAAGATCATCAACGGCAACATCATACCAATCACAATAACCGGCCCCGGCACCAATTGCGGGTCGATCAGGTAGAGCAACGGCGCACCTAAAACACCAACACCATAGCCGATGATACCCTGAATGGTGGAGCCAATTGATACTACAAAAATTGCAATCAACCATTCTGTAAGCGTGATAGGTAAAACCATAGGCACCTATTGAGCAAATAGCACGAGTGAACACATTGTTTAAAGGGTAGTATCGAATACCTTTTGTTCAATCACCCTGCATGATTTCTTTAGATAGCTTGTTTAGGAAGTGCCCTTCATCTGAGTTCACAACTCCCCATACCGACGCTGGTTAAATTCTCGAATTTAACCATTTGCACAGTGTTAAACACAGCTACCAACTAGCTGTTTTTAGAACCATTTTACTATTTGCACAATAATTTCAGTTTTTGCACACCACAATAGATCG
>JBFKTM010000083.1:0-8756 GCA_041636295.1 Oleiphilaceae bacterium | reverse complement strand
CCATTAACCAGATTGCCCTGGAGTGCGGCTATCAGTCTGCATCACGCTTTAGTGAACGCTTTAAAAAGCGTTTTCACACCACTCCAAGCGAGTTGCGACAGGCGCTTTAACCAACATTTGGCTGAATCAGGCCAGTTATTGGGCGTTTGGGGCGAGCCCTCTTTTCGCTAACCGGTAAGCTATTTCTGTGTCTTATCTATCACGGAGTAGCAACATGAAAACAGTTATATCTCATCTAGCAATACAACAACGTCCGCCAAAGAAAAGCAGGTTCATGGCTCTTTTCGGTTTGGCCACCACCGCAATGCTAACAATCAACCCGATGGCACAGGCAGAAATGCGTGTGACCAGCACGGATATCAATGCGGGTGAGAAAATGTCAAAGGTTCATGAGTTTGCCGGTTTTGGCTGTAACGGTGATAACCTCTCACCACAACTTAGCTGGCAAGGCGCTCCCACCGGTACGAAAAGTTTTGCCGTTACCGCCTATGATCCAGATGCACCCACCGGCAGCGGTTGGTGGCACTGGGTATTGATAAACATACCCGCTGAGGAACATCAGTTGAAGACAGGGGCCGGGGCACCCGAAAAAGGATATCTACCCGTAGGCAGTCAGTCGTTTCGTACCGACTACGGCAGCAAAAGCTTTGGCGGGGCCTGCCCTCCAGAAGGCGATCAGGCACACCGCTATCAGTTTACGGTCTTTGCACTGGATGTTGAAAAACTGGCGTTACCGGAAGATGGCAGTGCCGCATTGGTCGGCTATTACCTCAATGCCCATGCCTTGGAAAAAGCGACGTTGGAAGCGCTTTATCAACGATAACGATCAAAGTTACTGCCCTAAATTTCAGCAGACCAAGCGTGGATAAAAAGATTTCAGTTCAGCATAGACCGCGTTTTCTGATGATTCGTAACGAGATGAGAAGTGAAAGGGCAGTAACTGCTTAACCCCGGCGGCCAACGCAATTTCGGCACAGGCTTTAGTTGTTAAATGCTGAGTATCGGTCGCTTGCTGGCGATCTTTCAGCATAAATGGTGCCTCACAGATCAGGGTGTGGGCAGCGGTAGAGAATTTAATCAATTTACGTCGATTATCAGCACTGTCGGCGAGGTCGGTGGCATACACCACATGCTCCCCTGGCTCACAACGAGTGTACTGGTGGGCCAATGCTTCAACGCTACTACTTACGCCCGTCGGTAAGGTAATTTGTCGCTGGTAATCCCCCCTTAGAATGGACTCTCTTAACTCGCCTAGCCATCTCCCCGTCACCTGCCCCGCCTGATTCACTTTTTCTTTGAGAATCTGAACCAGCGGCTGGCCTTCAAAACGAAAAGCCAATACCGGTATACCATGATCAAGCTCGATGGCTCGCACCGCAAAATGTTGATCACACAATAACAGCCCCTCCTCGATCGTTTGTTGATGTAGTCTCTCCTTAACCGGTTTTCCCGCCTGCAATCGAAACCACTGCAACGTGTCGCCAGTTAACTCGGCGACTTCGAATTGAGGCCCGTCATCACCGATTCTATCCCAGTGATAACCCTGTAGCTGGCAGAACAGGTTTTCCGATAACCCGCCAGGACCATATATTCGGCAGGGATCAGTGCTATTCATGCGGGAACGTAACAATAAAGGAAACCCAAAGATATGATCCATATGAGTATGACTAATGAATATATCCGTTACCCGGTGCAGGATGCGAGAGCGTAATCGGCCGGCATCCCCCAGATCAAACAATAGACAGCGGCGGCCATTAAGCAGTTGAATCTTCAATAGTGGGTCACCGACAACGCCATTAACCAGGGTAAATTCAACAAAGGGTATTCGCACACTCAAGCCTGTGCTTCCGCGGCGATAGCGATGTAACAGAGGTGGTTGACTTGGCGACGACTGCGACGGTAGCAATGCGTCTTCAGGCGGATGTCGAGTCACCAACAGGCTGTCACTGTTACGTCCGGCATCTCTGACGAGCAACGAGCAGTGCTCCGGTTTTATATTTGAATTGTTCACCGCAATCACGCGGGCCTTTAGCTGATTTTCGCAGAGGCTGATGACCTCCCCGATATAACAGGTTGTATCGTTATGGATTAACGCGATTTGTCGACCTGTCCAAACTGAGGCCAGCGCCTTGGGCGGTGGTGTTCCCAAACATTGGCATTGGTGAAAGTCCAAACTAATCTCGTTGCTCCTCTCCAGCCACTGGTTCCACTGTCTGGTTCGCTCACTTTTGCGATATTTTTTACCCGGATGCTGAGCGGTGTCCGCACAGGTTACGAGCAATAGCGCTTTAGACAGTGAACATAGTTCATCCGCAAGAGGTAATGGATGGTTTGGTCTGGTTAACGTCACAACCAGGTCAATGTCGGCACACTCAATCAGTGCGCTCAGTAGTTCAGCTCCGGCCACACCTCGTACCACACCCGGAGTATCTATAATCAACCCACCAGCACCGATCTTGCGAACCAGCTTTTGAACAGCCGAAAGTAGCGGTAGCCTGAAACGTGCGGCATCCAAACTGCATAAGGCTTCAATAGACAACGATTGCCATGTGCCACCGCTCCATTTGGCAAGTGCAATAGTACCTGGCGGTGACCAGGCGGGCAGACCCGGATCAGCACAGATACAGTGAAGCGTTTCGCCCTTGCTTGTTAATGAGCGCGCAATGCGTTCCGTTAGCGTGGTTTTACCGGTTCCAGGTTCCCCGAATAGCAGTACCCGTCGCCCACGTACCTGGTCGGCGATCGTATCCGGATTATATTCGATAGGCGTAATGGTCGTACTCATCAGTAGAGTCTCCCGTTGTTAATAAAAGCATATATGCTTTTTGAGAGATTGCTAAAATGAGTACTTTTTAAGGCATGTTCACGTTGGCCGTATTACCTTTGCCACCCAGATCTTTATGTAAGGGAAAAACTCGGTGCAAAAGCCGCTTTAAGCGCTTCATATTGGCATGGTTCGTTAACCCGTCGAACCCGGTTTTCACCATCTGACGAGGCATAGGCCACCGCAAACTTTTGTGCCGTCGATGGATAAAGCACCTGGTTTACGTAGTACCATTCGGCTTGTGCCCGCTGCTTATTCACATCCAGTATCATATAACCATGCTGACGTAATTCGGCATACTTGATATGGGGGCTGGCCCCCATAATCGTTGCGGCTCCACTCTCTGCAATCACCGGCGGAAAACCGGGCGATGTGACAGAGGGGCAAACAAACTCTACCGCTAATGAACCTTCACCATCGGTACGGTCGTAGTTATCCGGGTCGTAAGGATCATCCGAAAGGTCAGACGCAAATGACGAATGAACATCACCGGTCAGTACTACGACATTATTGATACCTTGCTCTTTCAACTGCTGCAGAAAGCGGGCTCGGTTGGCAGCATAACCATCCCAACTATCCAGCCAGAATGAAGCACCTCCACCAAAGTAATCGGGCAATTCGATAAAGTAGCGCTGCGCCATCATCACCTGTTGGCCGAGAACTTTCCACTGCGCCGTAGATGACGACAACTGGTTTGACAGCCACGCCTCCTGCTCATACCCCAGCAACGTACGGCTGGGGTCCGCAGCAGTAATGTGTTTGTTGGCTCCCGATGGCTGTTCCTCTCGCCCTTCAACACGGGTATCAAGCATGATGAGGTCCATCAAATTACCATAGCGAATGGTACGATACACTGAACCTGCCTCATTATCCCGAATCGGCATCCACTCAAAATAAGCCTGCTTAGCCGCCGCTTTGCGTGCCTGCCACTCACCTTCTTGCTTGTTGTGATTTTCAGCTCCGTCTGTCCATGTATCATTGGCAAACTCATGATCGTCCCAGACAGTAATGAAAGGGTGCTGTTGATGAACCGCCATCAAATCATCATCCAGCTTGTAGTAGGCATGCCGCAAACGATAATCTGTGAGCGTGACGATTTCGTGAGACGGCGCCACCGAGCGTTGATCCCGTAGCAGCAGCTCACTGTACTCATCCTGGCCATATTCATACAGGTAGTCACCCAAGTGAACAATAGCGTCAATGTCATTACGTTCAGCCAGAATGCGATAGACATTAAAGTAACCATGAGGGTAGCTGGAGCAGGATACGATAGCCAATCGGGCACGATCAAGATCACCTTCCGGCACTGTGCGGGTTCGGCCAATAGAGGAGTCTTTGCCTAGCGCCGAAAACTGGTAGTAGTAGACTACACCCGGCGACAGGCCATCGGCATCAACCTTAACGGTATAGTCACGTTGCGCATCAGTACGAAAAGTACCTTGATTCACCACCCGGTTCATGGAAGGGTCGGTGGATATGCGCCACTCTACATCAACAGGCCCTTCGACCGTCGGCTTAAAGTGTGTCCACAGAATCACCCGGTCTTGTAACGGATCACCACTGGCGACGCCATAATTGAAAGCCCCTGGATTAATCTCCAGCTCTGTTCCAGGCATACTCATCGCCATCGCCCGACCACCCGAAACTGCTGCTCCCACGCCTAAGAACCCCTGACCAGTGCGCTTGATAAACCCTCGTCGTGATACACTCACTATTATTCTCTCCTACAAACTTCGTTGTCCTTAAACCGGTCAAATCATCAATTGCCGTTTTAAAGCGCACGGTATGCCCTATTGCCTGATACCAACACTTAATAATTAAGCGCGAGTTTAAAGCGTTAAAATTTCATGAATGTGACAGTGACTTCCGGCATCCTAAAATGATGAAAATGGGGAGAACTGCCCCCCCATAACTCCAGACTAATCTGCCAAACGGTTAAAATGCTTACGATAGGCGACCTGATAAGCACCGTCTTCGCTATTAACGGTATAGGCCACAACCTCCATCTCATTTCCGCTAATCTCTAGCAGAAAAAATCCAGTGGTATTATCTTGCTGCCAGTAGGCTACGTTACGGTCTCGGTCTTTCAGCGCTCGTGATTTCGCCCCAGCCCCAGAAACCATAAAGAATGTTTTGCCACACTCAGGTACCGACTTGAGCAACTGCAAGTCATGATCATGCCCTGCAATAAACAGATCGACCTTACCGCACACATGCTGCTCAAACCATTGGCGATAAATTTCACCCGATATACGGGTACTGATCAGCTCAAAGGGTATCAACCCGTCATATCGTCCCGCATTACCATGGGAGCCGTTGGAGAGATAGGGATGATGAGTATAGGCGATTTTCCAGGGAGACGATGAAGTGCCAAGAGCCTCGTCCAACCACGCCCCTTGCTGCTTTTTATAGCGATTCACTTCGTAGTGCGGATTGATATCGGGAGCACTATTCATGGGGTTGGAGTCGAGTACGAAGAAATCAATCAGCGAAGGACGATCATCGTCAGGCTCGCTTTGTAGCGGTGCCGAAAATTGATAATAGCGCGCCGGCATCTGCCATTTATTGCTCAATCGATCTTCGCGATAGTGGTAGTCTACCTGAATGTCACCCGCCGCATTCGAGCCCCCTGTCCCATCAATGACCAGATCATTATCATGATTACCCAGCGACATAAAGAACGGGAAGTCCAGCTTTTGGTAGGGCAGTTCAAACTTGCGATCAAATGCCGTATCAGACGGATAGAGCGGGTTTTCATCATAGATATTATCGCCAAGACCGACTGCAAACTCACACCCTCCGGCCGCATTACAGACTTCCCACATGGCATCGGCTACAAAGTACTGTGCCAGATTGCCTTCACCGGTATCCCCTAACGCCACAAACCGCACTGTTTCTTCAGGGGCTGGCGTCTGCGCAGCGTTTACCGCTCGAAATACCGCCTTAACAGCCAGTTCACCCTGCATTGTGACATAGCAGTTATTATGACGGGTTTCTCTACAATCGCCTTCCCAATGGGACAGCACAAAACCATCCTCTGCAATAGCGGTTAATTGGGTTACAACCTTGTCGTTACCATCTCCCAGTTTTTCGTAACTGGCTATCTCACATTGCCCGCCATCTGCGCGGCAATCGATGCCTGCGGGGTTGGAAATTACGCGCCCCCCTTCAGACACCTCAACTTCAAAATTACAGGCGGCCAGTACTAGTGCCGTACCAAGAAACATAACCCGTTTAATTGATTCTGTTAATTTCATGACAGCTCCTCATATTTGCTTGCGCAAACCATACTGAGCACTTATGACAACAAAGTTACACAAATTAAGAGAAGAACACGGGTTTAAGAGGAAAGTCATGCGAGTTCAAAGGAACAGTAAAAACCACACTAAATAGAAGAGCCTTACACCGACCCATTGATAGAGCTTGCACGACATAATATTAGCCATGCTGCGCCCTCAAATCATGGCAGGACGCAACATGAGGTCTACTTTTTCACTACTACTTTATACAGGTCATGGCGGCGGCCTTTCAGGTTTCTAACCGTCCCTTCACTGTGCAGTATTTTTAGCTTGTCTAGATCCAAGTCGGAGAACAATAACATCTCTGTATTAGGAGTCGCTTCGGACAAAGTCGCATCATGTGGAAACGAAAAGTCAGATGGTGTTAAAACTGCCGATTGCGCATATTGCACATCAAGACTTTCGACCTGGGGAAGGTTGCCCACGCTGCCTGCCAGCACCACATAACATTCGTTTTCAACAGCGCGGGCCTGGGCGCAGTGGCGAACCCGTAAATAGCTGTTTTTAGTATCGGTCCAGAAGGGCACAAACAGAATTTCTACGCCTTGTTCAGCCAGTATGCGAGACAGTTCGGGAAACTCAACGTCATAACAGATTTGAATTCCCACTCGCCCAGCATCGGTTTCAAAAACCGATATGTTATCTCCCCCCTGAATAACCCAATCATTCTGCTCATGGGGGGTCATATGAATCTTTCGTTGTTCGTCCACCTTACCGCTACGATGACAAAGATAGGATACATTGTAGATATTATCACCTTCGGCCAGGGGCATTGAGCCGGTAATAATATTGGCATTATATTCAATCGCCATGCGCGACATCGCTTCACGAAAAGAGTCGGTGTACTCTGCCAGATAACGTATCGCCTCCGTTTGCGAGTTTTGATCACGCAACCCCATTAACGGCGCATTAAAAAATTCGGGGAATAGAATAAAGTCACTTTGATAGTCTGATACCGTATCGACAAAATATTCAACTTGTCTCAGTAGCTCTTCCACCGACTCAACGGTTCGCATTTGCCACTGCACTGCCCCCACCCGGACGATGGTTTTTTGTGACTCAAGCACCGTCTCGGTCGGTTCGAATAAGATGTTGTTCCACTCAAGCAGCGTGGCGAAGCCTTCTGACTGCTGATCTTCAGGAAGGTATTTTTTGAGCAGCCGCTTAACCTGAAAGTCGTTGGCCAACTGAAAACTTAATATAGGGTCGTAAAGCTCTTTTCGATCAACCTTTTCGATATACTCCATGGGCGTCATTTCGGCCATGTGGTTGTGGTACATTGGAATTCGACCACCGGCCAAAATCGCTCGCAAGTTATACTGACGACAGAGCTCTTTACGCGCATCATACAGCCGCCGTCCTAAACGAAGTCCGCGATGGCTGGCTGCAATCACCACATCAAGCCCGTACAGCGCATCTCCGTTTTTATCGCTGAAGATATTGTCATTACTATCAACGATATCATCATAGGTATGGGGGTTGGAGAAACGGGCATAGTCCACCTGAACACTTAAGGCAATACCCACCAACTGCCCCTCGTCGATAATACCAATCTGCCCTTCTGGAAATTGCGAAATGAGCCGGGAGATGGTGTGTCGTGGCCAGGCACCTCCCAATTCAGGATAAGCCTGATCCATCAACTGCTTAATTTGGTCATACTGATCATTGCTGAGATTACATATTTCCAGACGTGCCTTTTCGATCGACATAAGACCCCTCCCTTTCAAGTCTAGGCCATCCTCTACCTCTCAAATTATGATAGTTTCTTACCGTATTACTACAACTCCAACTGCAGTAATTTTTTGAAAGGCTCAAACTCTTGCAATGGTGCCAGCGCTTCATCCCGTTTAAGGTCTTCTCGGTAGCTGTCAGCCCGCTTCAACGCCTCTTCCAGATAGTGAACCGCATCATCAAACTGATTCATTGTGGTGTAAGCGCATGCCAGCTGATAGAAGGCATGACTGTTATCAGGGTCGATGGTCAGTGCCTGACGGCACAGGTTTGTGGCCCACTGCGGCTCCCCTAGTTCAAGTACCGCATCGGCCTTATAGGTTAACGCTTCACAATCGTCGCTACGCAGATTCAATATCTGGTCATAAATTGCAATTTTATATGTCGGGTTATGTTCCTGGGCTGCCCGTAACCATAACGACTGCACATCCCGTGACAGCTCAATTTCTTCGCGGTTTTCTTCAATATGCCGGGTCTTCTGGTTAAGCTGTTGCTCGATGGTATGCAAGCGCTGTTCGTATTCGTTGACGATCTTCGATATTTCGGTATCTGCCAACGAATGAACCCGCTCTTTTATCTCCCGTACTGAGGTCCACCCAACCAAGACCAGGATGGACGTGACACCGGCAATCAAATAGAAGAAGTAGGTTACGGTATCGGTTGCATAGGTTACCCCGCGATCAACCGATGAGAGCTCCCGGTCAACAATTTGCTGAATCAGGTCTGACTTCTGTGCTGCCATATCGGTTCGTAACTGTTTCAGCTCATCTAACACGTAACGCTCAATAAATGGGTTATAGAGTGGTTTTTCAAGCGTTTCAATTTGTGCCCCCGCCTTTTCAGCCTCTGTAGTTGGCTCAGCCACAGCCAACACAGAAAAAAACAGCATCCACAATACAACT
>JBFKTM010000082.1:0-8781 GCA_041636295.1 Oleiphilaceae bacterium | reverse complement strand
TTTGAACGGTGTCCGTGGGCGATACGCTGACAGTTTCCTTTGTGTTTCTTTAGTCCGTGACTGTAGTGATAGTAGTCACTTTGAATGGACTCTTCTCGCAAGTCAATGGAGATGCCAGTGACATTCTCGGGAAGTTTCTCGAGAATTATTTGGCTTAGAAAAGCGGAGACGTTGTCTTTGTTTATAGATGTGTCATTAATCTGGGTTAACGCTTCCTGTGGGCTGCAATGAACCATCCTGCTGCCATCGGCTGATTGGAAACAAACCTCCAGTAATGCCCCTTTCTTGCGAATAGTAAGGTATTCATTAGTAGCTGGAATGACAAATTTGTGGTCCACCTCATTGTCGATAATAGACTTGATTTGCTTTTTAACATCTCCAAAGTCAAACACCATGCCCTGTTCGTCGAGTTCGCCCTGCAACTCAACATCAACAATCCAGCTCTCGCCGACGATACCTCGCTCAATGTGAAGATATGAGAAATCAATAACAGTTAGATTATCTACAAAGAGTCGATTCATGAGGTGTAATTTTAGAAGTATGCCAAAAGGGGCGCGTATTGTATCAGATTAATAAGAAAACACCTCAATTATATTAAAAAGGCGTTTCTTGCAGCAATGCTACATATGAATGGGGGAGAAATGGAGTCTAAATGTGTACAAATGTAATATTTTATAAAATATCAGGTGGTACAAATGCACAACTATGGGAATATATTGGTACAATGTTACAAAATGAAACATAACTAGATACCAAATCGCCAATATAAAAACAAAACTAGTGCTATCGTACCACTACAAATGGAGACGAAGGTTGGCTGTCTGTATTTTAATCAATCTATGTTAGTGAAGGACTTGGAACGTGAACGCACTTGCAGTAACTATAGAATCACCCCTTTCTACTCGTATTAAAGCCTGGATGGACGAACGCTTTCCGTTTGTGAATGCGCTACTGTTCTTTATTTTGTACCTTACCGCTGCCGCGTTAGCGCGCTTTGCGTCAACCGACGGTGAGGTCTCTTTAGCACTCATTGATGTCGCCGGGTGCCTGGTTACCTGGAGTTTCTTTCTGGTTATCCGCATTTTTGATGAACACAAAGATTACGAACTTGATGTGTTAAACCACCCTGAGCGTGTTTTGCAAAGTGGTCTAATAACACTGAATAACTTAAAGATAATGGCTATTGCAGCTATTGTTGTACAGCTTGCCTACTCACTGCTGCTCGGTACGGTAAACGATACTGGCGCATTTACAGGGGCTACATTGGCTGCGTGGGGGCTAATGTTTGGTTGGACCTGCTTGATGGGAAAAGAGTTCTTTTGTGGTGAGTGGCTAGAGCAGCACTTAACGCTCTATGCTTTTTCTCATATGCTGGTGATGCCATTTATTGTTTGGTGGTTGGTGCAAATGGGCCATCCAACGACACCGTTAAGTGTTGAGATCATCGCATTGGCAGGCCTGGCCTTTCTGAGTGGATTTGCATTTGAAATCACACGCAAAACTCGCGGACCAGAAGAAGAGCGTGAGACCGTTGATTCCTATTCGAAAATTTTTGGAGCAAAAGGCGCTGCCACACTGATTATTCTATTGGTGTTAGGGATGATTGGTATTCAGTGTTTCATTATTTATCTAATAGGCGGCGTAAGTTACTGGCCAGCGTGGCTGGTACTGTTCGTTATTCTATTTCTCTGTTTGAAGAGTCTACGCTCGTTCATCGGAGAACCTACCGAAAAAGGCCGGGAAAAGAACGAAATGGCGGTGGCGTTGGCTACCTTGCTTGGCTATTTGGTTTTAATCGTCTGTGTTTTTATCAATCGAGGCGTGACATTCACGTTGATGTAAGTGAGCTAAGTTCCGCCGGCTCGGCAATTTTAATGGAAGACATGTTCAGCTACTTTAATCGGTGCGCAAAAGTAAGAGGCGTGCTGCGGTAGGGTCCATGACGTTGTATTTGTTTAGAGAGGAGTAGCGACTAAATGCTACAAAATAGTCAAGAGCGCGTAAGATATCTTAATAATACCGCCCACCAGGGAGTTTTATCATTTACTTTGTCTGGCGAGTCGCTATCAGGCGATATTTCAGTCGTTAATCCAAACGGCCTTACCTTTACCATCGCCTCGTCTAGTAAAGTCGACTATTTAGCCCCTAATACGTTGCTAGAAAACCCAAAGGTTATTATCGATGGTGTGCAGCTTTGTGAGACGAAATTGATCGTCTCAAGTGTTAATGCTGACACATTGGTTAATACCGATGCGGGCCGAGTACAGCTGCTTGAAGTAACAGCAGTTGTTCCCGATAGGGAGAATGCAAGCTGTTTATGGCAGGTGCTATATCACATTCATAGCCAACACGGTGAGCGGGAAAAACAGGTAACCTACGACGCACTAACATTGCCCAAAGTGCCTGCTCGAGGCGTCTATACTGAAGAAGCACGGTTGGAGCGGCTTGCTTTCATTCGGGAGAATACCCAAGCGGAATTGAAAGCTGTAGAGCAGAACTCTTTCGATGCCAATAAACTGATGAGCAATATTGAAGCGTTTATTGGTTCCGTAGAAATACCGGTAGGTGTAGCGGGGCCGTTGCAGATCAATGGACAGAACGTAAATGGCTTGATGTACGCACCTATGGCTACATCAGAGGGTGCGTTGGTGGCATCGGCGACGCGTGGCGCGACAGTGCTATCACGTTGTGGCGGTGTAAATACGAAGGTGTTAGGGCAGCGAATGCTTCGTGTACCGGTATTCGTATTGTCTAATATGCAGGATGCACTGTTTTTTGCTAATTGGATCGAGAGCCATTTTAACGAAATAAAAGCGCAGTCCCAGCGATTCTCGAATTATGCGGACCTCAAAGAAGTCGATCCTCAGGTATTTGGCAAGGCGGTACATGTTCATTTCGTCTATGAGACTGGGGATGCGGCTGGTCAGAATATGACGACTACCTGCACCTGGCAGGCGTGTTTGTGGGTTATGGAGCAGATGAAACAGTTTGAGTCGTTGAAGTTTGAAAACTTCATGATTGAAGCGAATCTCTCCAATGATAAAAAAGTCACCTACCAGTCTTTCCTGAAAGGGCGGGGCGTTAAGGTGATGGCCGAATGTATCTTGCCCGCAGAGCATACTGAGCGCGTGCTGAAAGTTACCCCCAAACAACTGGTCGCAGCCTACCAAAGCTTTGTAACTGGAAGTGTCGCGGCTGGCATGGTGGGAATCAATATTAATATCGCCAATGTCATTGGAGCCATGTTTACTGCGACGGGGCAAGATATTGCTTGTGTTCATGAATCTTCGATTGGTCAGCTGCACCTGGAACTGACCGAAGATGGTGAGGCTGTGTATGCCAGTATGGTACTGCCCAGTCTGGTTATAGGCACTGTCGGTGGGGGAACCAGCCTTACTCAGCAGCGTGAGTGTCTTGAATTATTAGGGTGTGCAGGGCCGGGTAACGCGGCTCGACTCGCTGAAATAATCTGTGGATTCTGTCTTGCCTTGGATCTGTCGACACTATCGGCCATTGCCAGTGGACAATTTGCCAGTGCCCATGAAAAGTTAGGCAGAAACCGCCCCGTCGATACCCTGAAGCAGGGTGACCTTAATGCTGGCTTCTTCCAGCGAATAATGCGCCAGCAATTCGAGAGCGAGCATATCAATGTTAGCGCTGCTGAGCCCATTGTTCATGAGTCTAAGGGCAGCAGTATTATTACCGAACTAACGGCTCACAAAGTAAACAAAATTCTTGGCCATTTTCCTTATTCTATTGCATTGCAGAATGATCTGGGCAAGCAGGAAACCAAGGATATCATGGTGAAAGTTAAGCCGTTGGATGCTGAAGTAATCCTGATGTTAAATAGCATGGCTGCGATGTGCGATCCAAGGCTGGCGCAGGAATATAATCGATATAAAGATCAGCTCGGTTTCCGTGGTTGTCATCAGCGTGAACTGGCGGTGATGAGTCAAAAAGATCCACGGTTTACACGTAATGCTCCACTGGTTTATGGCGTATATGAGAATGCAGATCGAGAAGCCTATGTCATCGTAGAAGAGCTGATGCAGGATATGGTGCTAATGGATAGTGCCGATGATGTTGCCGAATGGACACCAGCCCACATAAAAGCGGCAATCAAGGGGATCGCTGAGGTTCATAGCATCTGGTACGGACGCGAAGACGAGCTTCGGGAGCAGCCCTGGTTACTTGATGCGCCTGATAAACAGTCTCGCGAAGAGAAACAGAGATTATGGGAGATGTTGGGTGTTCATGCTCGGGAAGAGTTCCCAGAATGGTTCTCAGATACTGATCTGGAGCGTTATCGAGATCTGGTAAAAGCCATTCCTATGTTGTGGGAATCATTGGATAAAATGCCCAAGACACTTATTCATAATGATTTTAACCCACGAAATATTGCCTTTAGAAAATCTACTGACGGCCTTCGTTTGTGTGCCTATGACTGGGAGTTGGCGACCCTTCATCTACCTCAGTATGACGTAGCCGAGTTATTGGTGTTCACCCTAACAGATGACTTTACCAAGCAAGATGTTGAAGCGTTTGTTGAATATCACCGCCTTGAGTTAGAGAAAAACAGTGATGTTAAGATTGATAGCGAATCCTGGCATGAAGGGTTTAGGCTCTGTCTGGTTGATCTATTGATTACTCGCATGTCGTTGTATGCCATGGCGCATACTTTCCGTCACTATAAATTTATGGAACACATCCACAAAACATTCAGGCGTTTGTTAGAACTGGTGCTGGATCAACAACTGGAACAGCTGCTGTAGTTAACGCAATCGTGCCCTACAGCAACGTCAAGTGGTGTCGGCATGGCCCGCACCACTCGGCAGCTAATAGACAGTTCTAAATTTAAGTTTATCGAGTAATGACAATTTCGAGTAGAGAATTTATGTCAGATCAAAATAAAGATTCCGGTTATGTGCTTTCTTCTCAGCAGGCATCAAGATTTAGTGAAGATACCTTAGGTGGAAAAGCAAGCCAGATGGCGTGGCTCACGCGAAATGGTTTTCACGTACCTGAATGGTTTGTAATCACCACCAATGCGTTCAATTATTACCTGTCCGAAAACAAATTGGACCAGTGGATAGACAACAAACTCGCCGATTTAAATAGCAAAAATGTTGCGGCCGTGTCGGCTGAAATTCGAGAAAAAATGCTCAGCGGTGTATTGCCAACGACGCTGCAAAATGAAATTGGCCAATCGCTGTTAACCATGCCTAAAGCGAACCAGGACTTTTATGCAGTTCGTTCGTCCGTAGTAGGAGAAGATGCGGCGTCAGCTTCATTTGCCGGACAAATGGACTCAGAGCTGTTCCAGAAGGGAATGGACGCTATTGTTCACTCCGTTAAAAGTGTGTTTGCGAGTGCGTTTACCGAGAGAGCACTCATTTACCGGCTACATCACAATATTGAATACCGAAATATTAAAGCCGCAGTTATTGTTCAGCGCATGATATTTGGTGCCGTGTCGGGGGTAATGTTTACTGCCCACCCCATTACAGGTCGCCGTGACCAGGGATTGATTTCAGCGTGCTACGGAGCCGGTGAGGGAATTGTATCCGGGCTGTGTAGTACGGATGAATATACGGTAGGTCTTGATGCTCGTGAAATTCAATCTGTTATAAACGAAAAAGATGTTCAGCTGGTATTTGACGATGCCCGAGGGTTGGGAACGATTGAAAAGGAAGTGCCCGAATCGCTAAAGAATGCTTCCTGTCTGACACAGGAGCAGGTTAAGCAGCTAATTCGAACCGGCAAAGCGATCGCCGAGGCGAGACAGTTTCCTCAGGATATCGAGTGGACTATCGAAAATGGTGCAATCTATATCCTTCAGACCCGACCGGTAACATCAATGCCCGCGCCTGCACAGGCTAAAGGTGAACGAATAGTCTGGGATAACTCTAATATCCAAGAGAGCTATTGCGGGGTGACCACACCACTGACATTCAGTTTTGCCAACCGTGCCTATGCGACGGTATATGAGCAGACTATGCGCCTTATGGGGATTTCGGAAAAGGAGATACAAGCCAATCAGGGCATGCTAAGAAATATGCTTGGACTGATCAAGGGTAGGGTCTATTACAATATCAACAATTGGTATCGAGGCTTACTGTTTCTTCCATCATTTGGCGCCAACAAAGAAGCGATGGAAAGAATGATGGGGCTGCAAGACCCGGTCGATATGATTCAGGATTCCCACCTCACTGCATTACAGAAGCTTCGAAAGCTGCCAAGTATGCTGCGGGCGCTGGTGATTCTACTGAGCCATTTTGTCAGGATGGGGCGTTTGGTTGATCAGTTTAAGTCAATGTTTCAGAAAGAGTATCAGTCCATTCCACGTGACCAACTGCATACGCTGGAAATGGCTCAGTTAATGTCATTAACAAAACAGTTAGATGACAACCTGCTCAATCGTTGGACTACTCCGATCGTCAATGACTTCTACGTGATGATATATAACGGTAAGGTCAACGGCTGGTTAACCAAGGCTGGCATCGAAAACCCTGAGATTGTGCAGAACAACCTGTTATCGGGTGAAGAGGGCATCGAGAGCACCGAACCGACTAAGATGCTGTTGCGCATGTGCGACTATGTAAGACAACATGAAACCCTCAAGCAACTGTTGGATACTGTTGAAAACCAGTATCTGCTGGATGCAATACAAGTCGAGTCACCGGAGTTTCATAAACAGTGTCTGGAATACATTGAGCTGTATGGTGAACGAACTATTGGTGAGTTGAAACTGGAGTCTATCAGCCTGCGTCAAGATCCGTCATTCATGTTTGCCGTGCTTAAAAACTTCTTGAGTCGTGAAGACCTTAACGAGAAGACGCTAGCAAAAAATGAGTCCCAGTTTAGACAAGAAGCCGAGCAGGAAGCATTTGGTAAAATTGAGTCTTCACTGGGTGCTAAAAAACTCGCTACCTTCAAAAAACATCTTACCAAGTTGCGTGAAGCAATTAAGCATCGTGAGAATATGCGACTGGCGAGAACCCGGATGTTCGGGCTCTATCGTGATATCTATCTGGAAATTGGGCGGCAACTTCAGATGGGAGGGCAGCTGGCATGTGCACGGGATATTCTTTATATCACGGTTGAAGAGTTAGACGCCTATATGGAAGGGCGTAGCGTGACCTCTTTAAAAGCAATTGCTTTGGCGCGTAAGGAGGAGTTTGCTGAGTTTGAATCGGAGGAACTACCCCATCATTTCAGCACCTGGGGGCCGGTCTATCACCACAATGCCTATGAATACCAAGGTAAAAATGCAGATATTTCAGATGACGCTGCTGAACTGTCCGGCATTGGCTGTTACCCGGGTATTGTTGAACAACCTGTGCGGCTGATTTTTTCTCCAGAAGATGAGCTTAGCCTGGATGGACAGATTCTTTGTACCGTTAGAACTGACCCCGGTTGGGCACCACTTTTTCCGACGGCTGGCGGTCTGCTAGTAGAGCGGGGTTCAACGCTGTCACACTCTGCAGTAGTAGCGCGGGAACTGGGTATACCCGCTATCGTTAATATTCCAGGTATTACTAAAATTATTAACGATGGTGAGCGTGTGAAAATGGATGGTGCTAAAGGCACGATTCATCGACTTGATAATGTAGCTGAGTCGACTACGCATGAGTGAGTGGAATCCGGAAGATAAGCTACCAAACGATTTTTTCAGGGTGGCAGAGCACGTATATAGCGATGACGGTCACTGGGTTGCGGAGAATCAACCGCAGATCAATGGGTTGTTCTCCAGCAGTCATCGATTCTTTAACGGTTCAAATCGGGCTTGGCTAGACGTTGTCGATAGCAAGGCCCGTTTGGCAGGTTTTTATAACCCCGATCAATTGATCAATGGTAAGCGTACTGCCTACTTTGGGTATTGGGAGACAGTCAATTCACCAGAGCTTAACGAGGAAATTTTTCAACGTTTCGAGCAGTGGGCGAAGCAATCAGGCGCTGAAGTGATCTATGGACCGATTAACTTTACAACATTTGGACTCTACCGGTTGCGATTGTCTGAGCATCAAAATGGATACTTCCCCGGCGAGCCTTATAATCCGCATTACTACCCCGAATTAATGAATCATTTGGGGTACAGCGTTAGTAAGCGATTTTATAGTTGGTTTGGTCGTCTTGGTAACCGGGCGGAGTTGGCGGCTCCACTGATGAGTCCTGAAATCGAAAAGCTCGAAGCACAAGGGATTCGGTTCAGCCATTTAACACCGGAATTTTGGCTAGACAATTTGCCAGAAATCTACCAGAACGTGGATGAAATATTCAAAGATAACTTTGCCTATAGTGGCATTAGCTACAGTGATTTTGAGGCGGGTTTTGGATCTTCATTTGCGGCGAAATTTTGTCCTGAATCTTCCGTACTGGCTATGGGGCCTGACAATAAAATTGCGGGGTTTTTCGTCGCCTTTCCCGACTATTCGCAGTTGCTCAAACAGTCTTCCGCCAACAAAATAGAGGCTGCGGAATTGAAGTTCAGTGAGCACTTTCCGTTATTAGTGGAGCCTACCGTGCTGGGTAAAAGTGGTGGCGTCAGTCCAAACTATCGTAAAAGTGGCTTGTTTTCGGTGATGAGTTATCTGTTAACAAAATGGTCCGAAAGACACTATACCTGGGGAGGGGCGACCTTAGTCAGAGAAGATAATCCCTCTGCCAGAGTGGGGCGACTGTTCTTTTCACAGCCCGGTGACTGGTGTCATGAATACGCACTGTTTTCAAAGGAATTATAATGCACCAGATTATTCCTTCTGTCGTTCCAGCTTCCGGTAA
>JBFKTM010000081.1:0-8886 GCA_041636295.1 Oleiphilaceae bacterium | reverse complement strand
AGTCGGCCGATTAAGTGATAATTTTTAACCGTTACTTAATATGATAGATCGATGAGATCGCCTCACTGCTGCTGATCGAGACATCGAGATCTTTAACCAGGCCATCTTTGATGCTGTAAATCCAGCCATGTACAGTAAGGTCTTGTTGCTTTGACCAGGCTTCCTGTACGACGGTGGTTTGGCAGACGTTCAGTACTTGTTTAATGACATTGAGCTCACAAAGTCGGTCGACCCGCTGGCTTTCATCCGTCAGTTGTTCCAATTCACTGTGATTCTGCAAATAGGTGTCTTTAATATTGCGAAGCCAATTATCAATAAGGCCGTTCTTGTCATTGTGCAGTGCAGTCTTAACGCCACCGCAACCGTAATGTCCTACCACAATAATGTGTTTTACTTTCAGGACTTCAACCGCATATTGAATGACTGACAGGCAGTTCAGGTCGGTTTGATTTACGATATTTGCAACATTCCGGTGCACAAAAACATCACCGGGCAACAGGCCTACAATCTGATTGGCAGGAACTCGGCTGTCAGAACAGCCAATCCACAGTATTTCCGGATACTGTTGTGCCGACAACTGTTCAAAGAAACCAGGGCTTGTCTGCTCGGTTTTCTCTGCCCACTGCCTGTTGTTTTCTAGAAGTGTGTCCAGCGATTTCATAATACTCCTTTAATCGTCATCCAGATTAAAATGAGGGGCGAATGAGCGCCACCAACTGCGAACGATTATCGCTTAATTTCGCTGATCTTTCACTACCCAGATACAGGATTTGGCTATCCACCCAATATAAGATTCTCGGCATGCTCGATCTGGTCTGAACTACCGTGAAGAATCAGGGTGTCCCCAGGCTGCAGTACCAGTGATGGAGTGGGGGCGGATACCTCTCCGTTTCCGTGTTTTATACGCTCGATCGGGTTGCCCGCTTTGTTTAGGCCGAGTTCCCCCAGCGTTTTCCCTGCGGCATAGCTGTCTTCGGTTAATCGCACTGCATGGAGTTGTTCCAGCGGCTTGCCTTGTTCGTCAATAACGCGCGAACTGATGCCATGGTAATAGCCGTGCAACACCTGATAACGCTGCTTTCTGGTATCTGCGATATGTTTGAAAACCCGAGGTGCCGGGGTGCCCATCATGGTCAGTACATGGGATACCAGCATCAAGCTGGCTTCCATGGTTTCCGGTACGATCTCCGTGGCACCGGCTGCTAGCAACTCTTCCAGTGAAGAGTCGTCACTGGTGCGAACCAAAATGGTAATGTTATACCCCTGCTCCCGTATGGTGCTGAGGATTCTCTTTGCAATATGCAGCTCTTTGTAGCTGATCACCAGCAGTTTTGCTCGGGCTAAGCCCAGAGACTTTAAAATATCCAACCTCGAAGCATCGCCATAATAGAGATTTTCACCGGCCGCACTGGCTTCATTGACCCGTACCGGATCAATATCTACGGCAATATAGGGCAGATTCTCTTTAGCTAAAAAACGGGCAACGGACTGACCCACCCGGCCAAAGCCACAGAGTATGGCGTGATCACTCAAGGAGGCACTAGCCTTGCTAAGCTGTTCTTTAAGGTCGTTTTTAGGAACAAATTTATCCTCACTAAACAGCCGCTTTGAAATGACCGGTGCGAAGCCAATCAGCCAAGGGGTCAGTGCAATGGAGACCACAATGGTCGGAATCATGATGCTACTTACTGCCTCGCTCATGGTGCCGTTATTAATGGCCAATGCAAATAAGGCAAAACCAAACTCGCCACCTTGGGCAAGATACAATCCCGTCGTTATCGCGTCTCGTTTGCTATGTTTGTTGGCCCAGGTAAGCAAGAATATCAGAGTCGCTTTAGCGGTGATTAATAGCAGACTGCTGAGTAGTATCCAGTGCCAGTTGGTCAGCAGTGATCTCAAGTCGAGGGCCATACCAACGCTGATGAAAAACAGGCCGAGCAGCAGATCACGAAACGGCCTGATATCCGACTCTATCTGGTGGCGATAGTTTGTTTCACTCAACATCATACCGGCGATAAATGCCCCTAACGCCATCGATAAGCCGAAATGGTGGGTGAGTGCTGCCGCCATAAGCGACACCAGTAATACGGCCAGAACAAAAACTTCTTCAGAGTGGGTCTTCGCTACCTCATTAAATAGCGGTGGCAGCAGCCATTTACCACAGGCCAATAACAACGCAAACAGACCCACACCTTTAATCAGTGTTGTACCGATGGAGGTAAAAATGGTCTCTTCACTACTACCTGCGAAAGCGGGCACCAGTATCAAAAACAGCACGGCGGCGATGTCTTGAAACAGCAATATTCCGATGGATAGCTGGCCATGGGGCTTATGCAGTTCATTGCGTGATGAGAGCTCTTTGCTCACTACCGCCGTTGATGAAAGTGATAAGGCACCGGCAATTACGATGGACTCCTCAATCGTGGCCCCTATCGCAAAGGATACCGCGAAAATAAGGGCTCCGCTAATAAGAACCTGTAATCCGCCCAGGCCAAATACGGTGTGCCTGAGCGCAATCATCTTGGCCAGAGAGAACTCCAGGCCTAATGAGAAGAGCAGGAATACGACCCCGAACTCAGCCAGAAATCGTATCGATTCCACATCATCAATGACCGATAACGCGCCAGGCCCGACGACCAGGCCGACACAAAGATAGGCCAAGATGGGGGGGATCCGTATGCGTCTGAAGGCGGCCGAAGCGATAACCGCGGCAGATAACAGTATGAGTACTTTGGTTAAGTCACCCTCATCCATATAAAACTTTTCTCACTAGTGGTTCGTCGCGCTGGCTCTGATTGCTTGTTAGTGTGGAATTCTACGTTAATCCCCATCCATAAATGACCATTTTTAACGTGAGTCGGGTTTTAGCCCGACAATGATTCCATCAAGATACTGATTTTTCGGGTTACCAAAAGTAGGCGCTCTAGGCGAAACCCGATCGACAAAGGAACATGTTTCAATTATCTGGTATTTCTGGCTAGATCGCCTATAAAGCAACTAACTAAAAACAAAATACTCGGCGTTATAGTCCAGAACATCCTCACCAATAATATCTTCGATTGGTGTTGGATTCTTATCGGTTCTGGACGCTTCATAAGCGGCTACATTTACGACCAGGTCGCCGTTATCATCTTGAAACAGGATGCTTTCGTCTTGCACGGCTTTTAACAGGTGTTTTTTCTGGTTATTGGAGATGGCGATCTCTTGAATGCTCATAAGGTTCCTGGAAAATTGATCGAGGTGAATGGCGCCAGTATACTGCAGTTTGTGATCCCCATAAAATGTTTGAGCACGTTGCCCCAAAAAGAGAGAGCAGAATTTGAGTACTATGCAGCCTTTGAATGATCTAGGCCCGAGATTGCAATCTCTTTTTGATGTGGTTGAACAGGCGCAGCGCCAAAAACGTTATGATGCTATTTGGGACTGTTGTTGTGATCACGGATATTTGGGGCTGAAAATCCTGAACGAGCTCAGCTATAAGGTGCTCTATTTTGTTGATCAATTGCCTCATATAACTCAGCCTCTGGCTGACAAATTGTCACCGTATTCGTCAGATAAATACCAGGTGATAACCGCTGATGCAGCAAGCCTGCACTTTGAAAGTGGCCAGCAGCATTTGGTGATATTAGCGGGAATCAATGGGAAATCGGCAATCGCGATTGTCGAAGCGATTCGGCATAATCACCCTGAGGCGGCAATTGATTTTCTATTGTGCCCGACCAACGCCATGTATGACGTTCGTGAGTATCTGATTGAGCATCGTTTTTCTTTGGAGCACGAGTCGATTGTGGCTGAGAAAGGTCGTTATTATGAACTGCTATATGTCAGAACTAAAAAGGCTGAAAGCGATTGTTCGCAAGTCTCTGCGCTAGGGCAAATGTGGAATAAAGAAAACCCTGATCACCAACGCTATTTAACCAAAATTATTGCGCATTACAAAAGAGCGGTGCAGGGCGACAGGTCGGAGCGTACCCTAGATATTCTGCAATGTTATCAGGCCTGTTACGACGAAGGCATTGCTATAGGTTATGCTTCCCTGGCAACCATACGCACACCTTGAGCCCGTTACCTTCAACGCTATCCAGTTTGATGCTGCCCTGGTGGAGATCAATGACCCGTTTGACAATGGCTAACCCTAAACCGTATCCGCCGGTTTGTTGGGTGCGCGAATTGTCAGCGCGATAAAATGGGGTAAACACCTGTGCGGCCTCTTCGGCACTTAACCCTGGGCCTTGGTCGGCTATTTCGACCCGGTAACCGTTGGCATCTGGAGCCAACGTGAGTGATACGATTGAGTTCTCAGGGCTGTATTTCAGGGCATTACCGATAATGTTTTCAAATGCTCGCGCCAGCAGCAGCTTGTTACCATGGACTACTGCATTGTCGGGGCGTTGAAAATGAAGCGTGATCCTCTTTGTGCTGGCTTCCAGTTCGGCGTCATCAACAAGCTCGCTTAACAGTGCCGCTAAGTCTACGGTCTCCCGGTTAAGCTGGGTAGCGTCTTCATTTAACCGGTTCAGGGTAAGCAGGTTTTCGATGAGCTCATTGAGCTTGTTGTTTTGTGTCTCTATTTTACCTAAAAGCTCGTTGCAAAAGGCGTCATCAGCGGTAAGCTGTTCGCGAATCAGGTCGATGGCAATTCGTTGGCGGGTGAGGGGGGTTCTGATCTCGTGGGATATGTCTCTCAGCAGTTGTTTTTGCCCCAAGATAGTTTTCTCAAGTTGAGTGGCCATATTGTCGAATGAGTCACCCAGTTCGCCAAGCTCGTCTTTGCGTTTGCCGATGTCCGGCTTCACCCGGGTAGATAGTTGTCCTGCCGCCATACGCTGACTGGCATTTTTCAGGGATATCACCGGTTTGACCACATGTCGGCTGAGCCAGAGTGAGGCGATTAGTATCATGGCGAGTGTTACCAGAAAACGTAACCAGCGGTATTCCGTAGGGGAGCCCAGCTCTTTATGTAAATAGGGGGAGGGGAGTAGTTTGAATAGGTAGCGTTGCCCACTGGATGAGATAACCGAGGTTCGGGTATTGATCGGTAGACGACGAAAATCAAAGGGACGACTGTAGAGCGAGCGTCTGTTTTCTTTTTTTTCTAATAGCTGTTGGGGCTGCGTATCATCATCGTCCAACTCATCAAGGTGTCTCTTGTCATTGCTGCGCTGATGCCGGTGTTTGTCATCATCGTCATTGTCATCATCGTGGCTCCTACGAACCACATGACCCAATGCCTCTTTTTTTTGGTTAAACAGCACGGCCCGAACTTCATGAGTCTCGAAGATTCGTCGGTACCATTTACTGAGTGCTTTTTCACCGGAGGTTTCATAGATCGTGACGGCATCGTTGGCCAGGCTTTCAAGCTGATCCCTGATTTTGTCCGCGCGATGTTCAATATTGCTAATCTGATAGGTAATTGCAATATTGGCGATAGTGGCCAAAATAATCGTAAGCCAGAAGACTCCTAATATCTTCCAGAATAACCGGTGTCGCCTTTTCAGTGGTGGCGCTTCGACCTGTTGTTGAGGTGTACTCATCGTAAGCCTCTCACTAAACCATCCGCATTAGATAACCGATGCCTCGCACCGTTTTAATGCGTGGTTGGCCATCAGCGGCATTACCAAGTTTTTTTCGTAGATTGCTTACATGCATATCAATGGCACGGTCATAAAGCGTAAGCTTTCGCCCAAGGGCTCGTTGCGTCAGCTCTGATTTATCAATGACCTCACCTTGGTGACTTAACAGCTCGGTGAGAATATTAAACTCCGCATTGGTGAGCTCAATCTCTACTCCAGCCAAAAACGCCTGTCTACTTTGGAGTTTTATCTCAATATCACTATGGGTTATTTCTGTCTGCCTGACATCCGAGGTGTCTGCCTGGTCGAGACCTACTCTACGCAAGATTGCTTTGATTCGAGCGACTAGTTCCCGGGGATTAAACGGTTTCGGCAGGTAGTCATCGGCTCCCATTTCGAAACCGACGATACGGTCGATATCATCGCCTCGCGCGGTGAGCATCAATACCGGCGTGTTTCTGGTTTTTCGGAGCTCTCGTAAAACTTCAAGGCCATCTCTGCCCGGAAGCATTATGTCTAAAATGACCAGGTCAAACCTATCGTTCGTGGCTTGCTGCAGCCCATCATCACCATCAAAAGCGCAGCTGATATTGAATCCCTCGCGGGATAACAGCGTCACCAGTAGTTCACTGATCTCTGTGTCGTCTTCAACCAATAGTAAGTGAGGGGTGCTCATAGTGTTTGTTTTTACTGTGTCGTAGTGAGTTAACTGCCTAATATCGCTTGATTCTAGCATAGCGAATGCAATGTAAACCCGTCGGCTTCAGTATCTTTACACCATCTTTACACCTGCCAAACCTTCCTTTACATCCAGTTTAGTAAACTGATCCCGTACTCAAAGACCAACCAGTGGGGAGCAACAGTAAACGACGCCTCACTGAGCCAATGGAGATTTAATCACATGAAAAAATTAGTTACTAATCGTAGAAATCGAGTAGCGCTGCTGATACCCACTATTATTGCTACAGGGCTATTCACGGTAGGGGCTGCCAACGCCGATGCCGGCTGGTTTGGTAAAGACAGGCATGACCGTGCCGAGCACTATTACGAAAGGATGGAGCATCTTGCCGATAGGTTGGATATGACGGCTGAGCAAGAGGCACAGTTGAAGCAGATACTGAAAAACGCCAAACAGAGTGGAGGCGACGATAGAGCGACACAGCGAGAGATGCGTAAGGGCATGATGAGTGTCAGCCCCGACGATCAGGAGTTTATGTCAAAGGTTGAACAGCAGGCGGATGCGATGGCCGTCCGTATGAAAGCGCGAATGGTAGAGTTTGCCAAAGTCAGGCAGCAGGTTTACGGCATTTTAACCGACGAACAGAAACAGAAAATGCAAAAGATGATGGAAAAACGTATGAAGAAAATGGAAGAGCGGTGGGAGGATGATTAAATAAAGTTGAAAGTTGAAAGTTGAAAGTTGAAAGCCAAAGGCTGGGCCGGGTACCAGCCTTTGGCTTTGGTTTTTATTAACCCGGCAGGAGTGTTGGATAGTGCCTCGAAAGCGGGTTGGCGGTATTATTTGAATGGAGGCTAGCACTTTGTGGCCGCAGTGCAGTGATTCACGATAGTATGAGGAAGTCTTCAATAGCGCCTTCGGCGCAAGCCTAATATGACGAGGTTGATTATGATTGATCTTTACACCTCCCCGACACCGAATGGCCATAAAATCAGTATTGCCTTGGAAGAGATGGAACTGCCCTATAAGGTGATTGCACTGGACTTATCCAAAGGTGTTCAGAAAGAACCTGAGTATCTGAAGCTAAATCCCAATGGGCGGATTCCTACCATCGTGGATCATGACAACAATGACTTTGTGGTGTTTGAATCCGGCGCAATTCTGGTGTATTTGGCTGAAAAAAGCGGGCGGTTTTATGGCGAAACCGCACAGCAGCGTTCAACGGTCTTGCAGTGGTTAATGTTTCAAATGGGGGGGATCGGCCCGATGATGGGGCAGGCCAATGTTTTCCATCGTTACTTTCCTGAAAAAATCCAGCCCGCCATTAATCGTTATCAGCATGAAGTGAAACGGCTCTTCACCGTGCTGGATAGTCACTTGAACTCCCATGAATACCTGGCCGGTGATTACAGTATTGCCGATATGGCAAACTGGGCCTGGGTCAGAACCTACAACTGGTCTGGTGTCCCTATTGATGACTTGCCCAGTTTGTCTCGTTGGGTATCGCAAATTGCTGATCGGCCTGCAGTAAAGAGAGGTATTGAAATTCCACCGCGGCCTGATCCGGACGAGGTAGTCAAAGGGGTCCAGAATATCATCGTGCGGTAAGGTCGGCAGCCGCTTAAGCTGGCAGTGACTCATCGAGTGTTTTCATGGCTTGCATGGTACGCTGAAACAGTTGCGCCAGCTCCTCCCACTCCCGCTGCCAATCAGCCGTATCGCCCGCCTGATAACGGTGTTCGAGGGTGGCAGATAACTGTGAAATTTGCTGCGCGCCTAGCGAGGCACTGCTAGATTTGAGGCTATGGACGGATCTTACCATAATGTCCAGATCGTTTTGCTCTGCCGCCTGTTTGAAAGCGTTGATAAGAGACTCGCTCTCTTCAAAGTAGGCGCTCAGTATTAACTGAAAGCGCTTTTTCATTCGTTCTCGCATGGTTTTAAAGTGTTGTTCGTCTACCAACATGTTGACGCTCCTGTTGTCATTATCGTCCTTTAAAGCGCTCTCCTGTGGCAAGACTGACTTAGCCTTCTGTGCTTTGTTGAGCCAATAGTCTAGTTTTTCTACCAGCGCATCCTGCTCTATGGGTTTGCCTAGGAAGTCATCCATACCTGCGTCAAAGCAGGCCTGTTTATCGTTTGCCATCACGTTTGCGGTTAACGCTACGATGGGAATATGTGTGTGTTCCGGTTCGAGCTCCCGAATCATGCGGGTTGCCTGGAAACCGTCCATTTCCGGCATTAAACAGTCCATCAGTATTAAGTCATAACAGCCGTTTTTCCAGCGAGCCACTGCTTCGTTTCCATTTTCAGCAATATCCATTGATAGCCCAAGGTGGCTTAGTAACTCCGTGGCGACTTCCTGATTAACAAGGTTGTCTTCAACCAGCAATACGTGACCGTTAAACGAGGGGCTGACATCTCGGTGATCTCGCTGCTCTTCAATCTCGTATTGGGTTAATAACGTGTGTTGTTGTTCGACCGGCTGTAGACCAAGCGCTAACGCCAATGCCTTTTTCAGTGTATTTGATTTACAGGGTTTGGGTAGGTAAGCCGAGAATCCGGCCTCTCTTAACTCGTTGGCATTACCTCGCTCTGAAGCTGAGGTGAGCAATACGAGAGGAATTCGATGGT
>JBFKTM010000080.1:0-8950 GCA_041636295.1 Oleiphilaceae bacterium | reverse complement strand
TCAAGCCCATGCTGTCTTGCTTGTTTAATAAAGGTGACCAGAGAACTCTGCTTGGAGTCTCGTGGACAGCCACCAAGGCAGACGATGCAATCATTACCTTCACCACAATCACTCTGACCGCGGCGCAACGGAGCCCACTCCATGCCGCACTTCTCAAACCCTTCCACATAGAGTTCCGCATTGCGATTCCAGTCACGCCGTTCCATGGTATGAAGAGCAAGATGGGATTCTACCTCGTCATAATGGCGGGCCATGGCATCAGTGGTATAAAAGTCGACCCCAGTGCGATCTCGCCAATCATCAAGCGCATTATCATCAAAACGATCGAGCAAGCACTGATTAATAATACTACCGCCACCCAGCACTTTGCCGCGCAGAAAGAGCAACCCCGCATCGGTGGTGGTATCCATGCCGCCACTCCACATCAGCGAGGCGTTGGCATTCATTTCGTTACTGGGAAAGGTTTTTGCCGAAAATTCCTTCCCTGCTTCCAGCATCAAACAGCGTGCACCGGCCTTACACAGGTTATAGGCTAGCACCGCTCCCGATGGGCCGGAGCCAATAATCACAAAGTCATAGATATCAGCCACCACACAATCCCTCTGTCTAAATAAATGATTTGCCCTGCCCGCGATAGGTCGCGCAGGCCCCTTCTATTGCACCCTTGCGAATTAATAGCAGTTCATTGAACCGCTCGCAAAGTTCACCGGCCTTACAATGGCGAAAAAATACTGGGTCGCCAGGCGACAGCGGCACGGTCTTCAATCGGTTAGTAATACCGGGCGCGACTTTCAGTGGCGTTTGCACTTCACCCGCCCCTTCATTTTCATCCAGCTCAAAACCCGCAGGCAGAAATGGTTTGGGCGATTTCTCGATGCCTACTCCACCGGAGGCGATATACCCCCCACCACTGCATGTCACATAGCCCTTGCCAGGCACCCGCGACACTTCCAGCGCAAAGCCTGCGGCTGGCAAGTAACGGAACTCATTGTAGTAATCAAAGAGATGAGGGCTATAAAATCCAGAGCCCACGGCAATTTCGGTGACAGAAGGGTCGGCTTGGGTTGAACTGATACTGCCCGTGCCCCCGCCATTAACAAACCGTAGTGTGGCGCCGGCTCGCTTTAACGCATTAACCACCGCCACACGCCGACGAGTTAATTGAGGAATGGAGTAGCGCTTCAACCAGGGTATTACCGAATTCTGCAGATGTTTACCCGGTATTTTTTCACCCATTCCAGCAATTTGCGCCTCGTAGCCCATCACCCCATCGAGCACTACGCCAGCACTCTGCTCTATGTTTCGGAAGAGTTCAACGGCCTGCTTTGGGGTATTAATGGGTGAGCGTCGCACTCCGAAATAGATCCCCGGTATCTGCGTCGACATGTTGATCTCCATACAGACCGGTTGTACTACGCCAACCCTTTTTGCCACGTCATCAATACGGTTTACATGAGCTGCGGAATCCACCATCAGCACAATGAGCTTGCCTTCCTTGGTCGCCTTGCAGACGGATTCAATGGCCGCCACTTGCATCGTGGGGTAAGCCACCAGTAGATCATCCACCCCCTGCTCCGCCAGAAACGCAGCCTCATCAGGGTGAAAACACATCACACCCTGAAACTGTGGTGAGTACGCCAACAGTCGCTTGATAATCTCGACACTACGCAACGACTTGGAAACCACTCGCACCGGCTTGCCCCCGGCACGCTGAAGAATCGCCTGGGCGTTCTGCTCTAAATTATCAAGATCAACATAGGCCAGCGGCAGTTGCCGGCCATTAATACTCTTGCTGTAACGCTGATAGTCCATTGTATTCCTAAGTTGTTTGTTACTCGTAACGCTACGATTCGGGGCAACGCGGCCAGGGGTCAGACCCAGCGGGTCTGACCCCATCCCAAGTCCCCCCCCAAAAGCTAAAAAACTTACTCACCAAACGTCCAGCGTAAGCCAAGCGCCAGCGAAGTGAACTGGGTTTCTACCTTAACGCCCAGGGGTCAGACCCGCTGGTTCTGACCCCGTCCCAAGTACCCACCAAAAGCTAAAAACTTACTCGCCAAACGTCCAGCGTAAGCCAAGCGCCAGTGAAGTGAACTGGGTTTCTACCTTGGCATCGACTGTGGCAGCGTCACCAAAAATAGAGGCATTACCCTGGCTGACCGTGCGATCAAATGACAAAGTATGTTGCAAACCGGCATCGACCGTTAGGGTTTCAGTCGGTTCGTAGCTAAAGCCGACAGAGATAGCCTTATAGTCATCAAACGCAAAACCTAGTGAGGCGGTCTGATCTGGAATGGGCGTTTTCTCGAAAGCGACACCGGCACGAAGGGTCCACTGAGAGTTAAGTTTGTAGTTTCCACCCACCGCAACGCGCCATGAATCATTCCAGTTCTGAGGAGTGCTCAAAACATCACCGGTATCAGCCAATACCACATCAATTGACTTGAAGCGACTCCAGTTGGTCCAGTTGGTATCAGCCTGTACCGCCCACTGTTCGTTAATCTGGTGGAAAGCACTTAAAGAGAGCGTTTCTGGTGTAACTAATTCAACGGTACCTGCTGTGGCGTGGGTCGTCAGGTTAGGGTTAAGTGCCGAAAGAATCGCTTCGGCATTCGCTGGAATAGTAAAGTTGGCGGAGCCTTCCAATGTATGTTCAATCTTACTTCTGAAGTTCAGCCCAACACGGGTATCTTCACTGAATTCATAGAGCATACCGGCGGTGTAACCGTAGTCGGTATCATTCCCCTTCACTTTAAAATAACCGTCGCTGCTGGATGTGCCTGGGGCGGCTATGCCGATTCCAGAGCAGCTGTTGCCACCAGTTAACCCCAAACTTTCAGCACCGCTACACAAACCGGCGACATTGATACCTTGTTCGATACTGGCTTCAATGCGCTGCATATTAACACCGCCACCAATCGACAACTGATCATTTACTTTTAGGCTGGCCATAAAGCCGATGTTGATACCGGTAATTTCAGAGTCCAAGTCGAAATAGCGCCCGACGAAGTCCCGATTAAACTCGGTGCCACTAGCATAAGGTGCATTTATCGACAAACCAAAGGCGAGTTGGTCATATTGTGGTAACGCCAGGTAAAGGCTTGGAATCACCACGGCTTCACCCACACTCGGCGTTCCATCACCTTGCAGCGGCACGGTGGTAAAGGTGCTCAGGCTGGTCATCTGATCCAGACTGGTACCTGTGGTGGTAAGGTCCATATCGGTATAGACAATACCAATATTGGCAACCAGTTCTGACTGTTGGATCCGGCTCAGGCCGGCAGGATTATAAAAGGCGGTTGACGCATCTTCGGCTTCAGCCGCGCCTCCGGAAAAGGCATCACCCAGCCGTTTGGCGCTTTGTTCATCCACATAGTAACCCTGTGCCGCCAGCTGCCCACTCACCAATAGGGCGCCTAAGGCGACGGTTCTATTCTTGTTTTTTGTAAAGAGACTTCCTAACTTCTTATTTTTATTCATGGCATACTCCAGTTGCGTTAATCGCACTAGAAACCCCGATTATCAGGGTTCCCTGGTGAATGCCTACTTAGGAGCCAATTTTACTGCGCGGCAGTGCGCTCCCTTAGATAGGCTTTCACCATTAGCTTCAGTTCTGATAGCAGCATCTGTGATTGTGCCTCCTCCATCGTCATCGAAAGACGAAGAATGGCACCACAGGCTCGCGGCAACATCACACAAATTAACCAAATCCGCTCATCCTCAATACCCTGGAATTGCGATTTGGCTTTTACAGAGAGCTTTTCGGCATAATCGTAAAGCTCTCCAAGATCGAGTTCCTGCAGCTCCGGCATGGACTCTACACCCGACCAAATCTCTTTGTAGCCCGGCTCTGAGCGATAAAACTCGGCATAAACATCAATCAGATGATCGAAGCCCTCATCCAGGTCAAAATCAACCAGAAACTCCTGCATCAGCCCATTCAATTTTTCGATGTGCTGCTGGGCCAGTGCTTTAATAATGGCCGCTTTATTGGGAAAGTAACGATATAGCGACGGCAGCGAAATGCCTGCTCGACGGGCGATTTCAGAGGTTTTTATCCCCTGAACACCAACCTCCTTAATTGACTCCACTGCGCAATTCAGAATGGTATTGACCCGTTCTCGGCTACGTCCCTGCACCGGCAATCTACGCTGTTCAACATCGGTAAGTGTTGATTGTTCGTCGTTCTGACCTGCGTTTTTCATTAAAGTCCTCTCACATGACCTGAGTGTAACCCTGACAACAAAAACTGACAAGTTATCACGTTTATAAATTTCCGTGGTTTGTGAACAAGCAAACACCGCGAGAAATTTTTCCTATTTTCTACTGGCAGACCCGAAAATACGACGTGACAACATGTAATGTTTGTTTCATTATTGATCAATTATGCTCCCAGCTGACTGAATTAGGGATGCAACAGATATTAAATGAGAATACCAACTCATTTGCCACCTAAAAATACCGAATTCACCATGGCCGTCACTATAAACGGCCATCCAATCATAAAAACAGCGAGGTGAAACCAGTGGGCAGCTTTCAATCATCTGATATAACGTCACCATCAACCTCTGCCAGTGAGTCAACAGACATTCAGACGCAAGCCCGGCAGTTGATGCAGGGGGCCCGCCAACGTCAGGCATTACTGGAGGAAAGCACGCTCAAACAACGTATTGGAGAAGTCGGCAAAATACGACAATATCTATTGGATAACCGCGAATCTATTCTCGACCGGGTGATTCCCGAAACAGGAAAGTGCCGAACCGATGCACTGATTGCAGAAATATTAGGTGTAGTTGACTACCTGACCTGGCTCGAAAAGAACGCCTATCGTTTTTTGCAAGACCAAAAGATCCCCACTCCCATTACTCTACTTGGTAAAAAATCCCGTATTTATCATCAACCACTCGGCGTGGTACTGATCATCGCCCCCTGGAACTACCCGGTCCATACCGCAATCACCTCCATTATGGCGGCCTTTGTTGCCGGAAATGCTATTCTTTATAAACCCTCTGAAATCACCCCTTTAAACGGTTTGATCGAGCAAATACTTTCGGCATCAGAACCAGTGGCAAACAGCACTATCATTGCCTATGGTGATGGTGCTTTGGGCCGCGCCTTGATCGATTGTCAGCCCGACAAGATATTTTTCACCGGCTCTACTCGCACCGGCAAGCTCATTGCCAAACAGGCGGCAGAGTCGCTGATACCGGTGGATCTGGAGCTGGGGGGCAAAGATGCCATGATTGTCTTTGATGATGCCCCGCTTGACCGACCTGTTGCGGCCGCAATCTGGGGCGCCTTCACCCATTCAGGGCAATCCTGCTCTGCCGTAGAGCGGCTCTATGTGCATGAAAACATTTATGACGAGTTTGTTGATAAACTGAAACAGGCCATGAGCAATTTACACATTGCTGAGGGAAAAAAAGACAGTGATATGGGTCGCATGACGGTTCAGTTTCAGTTAGACATTGTTCAACAACATGTGAATGATGCCGTCAAAAAGGGAGCCCAACTGTTTCAGGCAGGGAGTATAAATGGACCTGCAGACCGGGTATTCCAACCCGCACTGTTAACCAACGTAAGTAACGAAATGAAGGTTATGACCGAAGAGACCTTCGGCCCGGTGCTGCCGGTCATGAAATTCAGTACCGAACAAGCGGTGATTGAGGCGGCCAATGACTCCCCCTATGGTCTCTGCGGCAGCATCTTTACTCGTAGCGCCCCCCGTGCCGAGCGTATTGCACGAGCATTGGATGTAGGCGGCATCTCTATCAATAACGTCAACATGTCTGAGGGAAATCCGGGGATGGCCTTTGGTGGTACCAAGCAGACTGGCACTGGCCGTATTCGGGGTAAAGAGGGGCTCAGGGCATTCACCCGCTCGAAGTCAGTATTGATCGATAAGCCAAGCAATGGCATTGAGGCCAACTGGTACCCTTACACCGAAGCCAAATACCATAAATTCAATCAGTTTATCGATGCACTCTACCAAAACCGCTGGCTTAAATTGCCACGAATTGCCTTACACGGGTTAGGCCTCGAACGCCTCGCTCAAAAATCGAGACGCGACCTGACCAAGGGCAACTAGCCAGTCCAGGCGTGGGTCGCATCGCCCGCCGTAGTGACGTTGGAGCTTTATTCAATCTCAACTATGCTCTAAAGAGACGCTGCCGTTGAGTTGCGGGTAAGGCCATGCATAGTTTCCTGAACAAACTCTTTTCTATCTGCCGCACTATAGAGGTTCGTGCACTCTTCTTTGTTGGCTACCTGTTGCTATTGATGTGGCCGTTCTTTACTGCCGAAACGCTCTCTTTTGGGTTTCTTTACAAGTACTACCATAGCATTTGGGGGGTGCTGGTGGTCGGGTTAATCCTGCAGGGCTACCTGGTCATCCATTCGGATAAGGCCGACACGGAGCCCCCCAAGGAGAGGCTCGGTGATTAACATCAGCTGGGTGATCAGCGGCATGCTGCTCTATATGGGACTGCTGTTTCTTATCGCTCGCTGGGGAGAAAGTCGCTCCTACTACGCCAACAAGGTGGCCAGACACCCACTCACCTACAGTCTATCGCTGGCTATCTACTGTACTGCCTGGACATTCTACGGTCTGGTGGGCATGGCGACCACATCCGGTTTTCTTTATATGGCTATTTTTCTCGGCCCCAGTCTGGTGATGATCTTCAGCTGGAGCATATTGCGCCGTCTGATAAAAATAAAGAACCGGTTCCGGGTCACTAGCCTGGCAGATTTTCTAGCAGCGCGATACAACAAGTCTAACACCCTTGGCATCATTGCCAGCTTGCTGGCACTTATCGGCAGCGTACCCTATATCTCGATACAGCTGAAAGCTATTATTATCAGCTTTAATGAGCTGGTCGCCTTCAGCGAACCGACGGCCACAGAACGTGTATTAATTGACCATTTTGACTGGCTGGTTGTCGCCATTATGGTATTTTTTACCATTGTCTTCGGCGTCAGGCATCTCGATACTACCGAACGGCACCAGGGCATGATGCTCTCATTGGCGACAGAGAGCATTGTCAAACTTGCCGCCTTGATCAGTATTGGTCTGTTCACCTGTTACTCTCTCTTTGATGGGATGGGAGAGTTGTTTGCGACCGCCCAGCTTCAGCAGCAGTCACACTCGACAATTGATCGAATGGCGGCAGCCGTTCCCGGTGAAATGTGGTTGACCCTGTTTCTACTGGGCATGGCCAACTTTCTGTTTCTACCTCGCCAGTTTCACGTTGCGATCGTTGAAAACCATACCCCGGATCACTTAAAAACCGCCCAGTGGTTGCTCCCCCTTTACTTACTGTTGATCACGTTATTTGTTATGCCCATTGCTTTGGCAAGCCTTCTAAGCGGCCTTCCCGCTTCCGAGGCTGATCAGTTTGTTATTCTGCTGCCGCTATGGTCTCAGGCAACATCCCTCGCCTTCTTTGTTTTTATCGGCGGTTTTTCCGCTGCCATGGGAATGATTATGGTGAGTGCCATGACGCTCTCCACTATGATGACCAACAATGTACTGCTCCCCATTGTCGAGAAATTTAACTTCTGCCTGTTCTTACGCCGTCACCTGCTGACCTGTCGCTGGGTGGTGGTGGTTATCATCATGCTGTGCAGTTTCTACTTCAATCAGGTCGTGGGTGAATCCTATATGCTGGCTAATATCGGCTTGATCTCCTTTGTAGCCATACTGCAATTTACCCCCGCAATTGTCGGGGGTTTATATTGGAAAAAAGGAAATCACTATGGTGCCATTGCGGCCATTTTATGCGGTTTCGCAGTCTGGTTTTACACAATGGTACTACCGGCATTGGCGAAAAGCGGCTGGTTAGCCCTTGATTGGATCGAATCAGGCCCTGCTGATATTTCGTTTCTGAGCCCCATCAATTTGTTAGGCACCAGTGGACTAGACTCTTTATCACACGCTGTATTTTGGACACTGCTGGTCAATACGCTGACCTATATCATAGTCTCTCTATCAACCCCTACCTCACGGGAAGAGTCCGTCAATGCCAATCTTTTTGTCAGTGTGCTTGATATAGAAGAACCACTACATCTAAAACAGGATAAAAATATTTTCGTTGCTGAAAAGATCAATACTGTGCGATCTATTTTATGCCAATACTTCAGCGAAGCCGTCTCTGAACAGAAACTGCAACAGCTATTGTCAGAAGAATCATTGACCTCCGATGCCTATATCAGCATCCTGCAACTCTCGCAATTTGTTAACGCGGCAGAAAGTACCCTGGCGGGTTCTATTGGTTCAGCCTCGGCACATATGGCCATAAAACGATCCGATCTGTTAAGCCCGGAAGAGTACCAACAACTCTCAGCCACCTATGCCGACGTACTGGCAGAACTCAATATTTCACCTCAGGCCTTAAAAGAAAAAGTCGACTATTATCAGGCGCGGGAAGCACTTTATGAGCAAAACGCCGATGAGTTGAATAAACAGGTTAACGAGCAAACCATCGAATTAAACATGATTAACGACCACCTATTTAAAACCCTAACCACGTTAAAAGCGACACAAAATGACTTGGTAGAAGCCGACAAAATGGCTGCGTTAGGTAGCTTGGTGGCAGGGGTCGCCCATGAGATTAACACTCCTCTGGGCATATCCATTACAGCAGTTTCCCACCTTGACGACTGTACAAAATCATTTAAAGACAAGTTCGAGTCAGGGCAGCTCACCAAGGGGGACTTCCTTAAATTCATCGCCACCAGTGACGAGAGTCTTCGCATACTGACCAGCAACACCGGTAAGGCAGCCGAGCTGATCAAGAGTTTCAAACAAGTGGCCGTTGACCAGTCAAGCGAAGGGAAACGCGACTTTAATCTAAAAGAGTACCTTGAGGAAATACTGCTGTCACTCAAACCCAAAATCAAACACACCCCCCATCAGATTCAAATGAGCTGTGATGACGACATAAAAATCAAT
>JBFKTM010000079.1:0-8964 GCA_041636295.1 Oleiphilaceae bacterium | reverse complement strand
ATCACGTGTCGTTATTTTCAATGCTACTTTCTTCAGTGCATAGATGGAGCCAGTGTTCTATACATTGTAGGTGTTAGTCGCTGTTTTTTTTTGACATACAAAAATAAAGCCGGAAACCACGCGCCCGAAATAGTCTTCTCTCAAGTGCCCAATGTGGAAGTTGTAAAAATGAGACTCTAACAGAGCGATAAGATCGGCCTTATCTCGGGCGATCATAAAACGAGTGTTATTACGCAGTTCATAAGGGTCATTTTTAATTAAAATGGAACCGTCAGAGAGCTTACTGGCTCCTTCCGTAATAAAATTTTGGTCGTCTGGAATAATGCCGATGAAGTAGCCATTCTCTTTTAATACTCTGGATATTTCTAAGAGCACGTCACTAAATTCGGTGTCGTGATCCAGGTAATAAAAACTAGCGCAGGACAGTAAGTAATCGAAATAGCTATCTGTATAAGGTAGATCAGTGTTTTTACCGCACTTGAACTCAGCGTCCCAGCCGTGTTCTTTTTTGGTTTTTATTAATTCGTCTATTATATTTTGCGATATTTCAGTCGCAGATACCACAAAGCCCAGATCCTGTAGTAGGTTGATATTCCTCCCGTCACCACAGCTTAAATCAAGTATCCTTGCGCCTTGATAGGCAGATTTATCGAGCTTCATGTTGGGGTAGTTGGCACCGGCTAGTGTGCGAACGACCCATTCCGTAGGGTATATTTTTTTTATATCGGGTTGTTTGGAATAAAATTGATTCCAGTTTTGAACGCTCATATCTTCAGCTTATTATCAGGTTGTTATTCGCTTTTGATCCACTCAATAGTTTTAACAAGCATGTGTTCATTTGGTAGATGTTGTTCATTAAAGTAGACATTGAATGGGTCTTGATCTGTGATTAATTTTGAGATGCGGCTACGTTCGGTCGAATCATGAATCAGGTAAATCAAATTTGCTAATAGTGTGGCTTCTGACGTGGGCATTAACATCTCAGGCAGCTTCAGTTTTGACAGGCAGGCATAGTCGGAGAAGGCCGCTAGATCGCAATGTTCGGAATAGAATATCTTTGGAATACCCAGAAGCATCAAGTCAATGTTTGAGTTGGCCCCGCCAAAAGGGAATGTGCCAATCGCTAAATCACATATTGCCAGTGCTTCCATGTAGACATTATAAGGTTGTGGGGGGTGAATCACACAGCGACTTCCCAGTCTTATCTTAATTGATTTCTCAAAGGCGCTATTACTTTCAACCAGGAAAAAATGAAACTCTACCGGTACTGATGAGTGAGTTAAAACAAGAGAACAGAGATTGATAAAACGGCTGGATATCTTAGGTAATGAGCTGTTCACCGCAATACGTACCACCCCATCATTAGGTTTTGGTATTGCTAATGGCTGGTACTCTGGATGGGGCTCCATATAGAGATAGTTATCGCGAAACGGCGTCACTTTCTCAAGAGCAAAGCGTTGAATGTCTGCATGCTCAGGAAAGGTTGAGGCTGCGCCAAAATCAATATAAGAAGACATCGCCGAGGCTGGGTGGCCGTAACACATCAACTGATGCTTGGCTAACCTCATATTTGCGAGAGGGATGGTCCACTTTGCCATTCCAATTGATGGGTATAATATAAGGTCCGGTTTGAGATCCGCAATGGCCGCGATTGTTGCTGAGAGATTTTCAGCAGTGTCCTGAATATTAATGATATTGTCAAAGTCGCGAGCAGATAAGGCGTCGTATTCCGACGGGTCGCTTACTAAAATGAGTTCGTATTTATCTTTTAAGCTTATCAGTGATTTGTGTAAACAGCGGTACATTGCATGATTTGAGGTGTACTTTTCTGACAAGACTGCAATTCGTTTGATCTCACAAGTATTGGCAACGTAGTGATTTATGTTGTTACTTAACGCTGGTGATACCTGCGTTTTAATCCATGCCTCCAGTGCAACATTAATGGATTTTTTAATACTATGACGGTCGTTAGTGTCCCAGTAAGAGCAACTCATCCATGGAGAGCAAATCAATTCAACCGTAGTCACGTCGAGTTTTAGGCTTTCGATTAGCGGGTAGCTATCGGTTAACGCGTTGAAATTTGTCTCTATTTGTTGGTTAAACGAATGATGGTGATTATAGAGAAGCCCTAAATACCAGCACATTCCCCAGTAGGGAATTGCATTGAGCAATGTTTCTACGTCAATATGGATATGGCTGTTTAAGGTATAACAGGCCAACAAGTATTTAATATCTAACTCAGTTTTGACGTTTAGCTTGAAATTGTTATCCAGTAAATCCCTGTTCCATAAGATATGATCCATATTCTCATAACTACTGAGGTAGAAAATATTGGCTACTCTGGATTTAAGTATAATTAAATGGAGCAGTACTTCGTCACTTGGTGTGTGAGTTGTGTCCGAAAGGTAGGCTGTGATGCAGGAGGCAAGACGATTATATATCTCAACCTTTTGCTCAAGAGTCATCATGCTATTTAGCGGGTGCAAGCCATTTTTTGTTTTTACGTGCTCCCCCCCTTCATTAATCTCATACACCTCTTCAATGGGGCCGCTATTATCCAAGTAACGGCATAGCTCAATCAAACACTGCTCATACTTTATATAGTTACGTCGATAGATATGCTTTTCAAAATCGAAGAGAGTGAAACTTAACGGGGTTAACGTAACAGTCATTGAGCTGACCTTAACTTATTGATTATTATTAAATTAACAATCTAATATTTATAGCAATTATTTAGTTAATCGTCTAATAGTTAGAGGAGGCTATTAAGCTATTAAGCGCTAAGGTCATACCCCTCATTGTGAGGGACGCATGACCTTAGTAAGGCTAAGTTAGCCCTGTAGCAGCTGGAGCACCTGCTGAGGCTGACCGTTGGCTTGAGCTAGAATCGATAAACCCGCTTGTTGCAGTACTTGGGTTCGAGATAACTCTGCCGTTTCAGCTGCAAAGTCAGCATCTCTAATTCGAGAATTTGCCTCGGTCAGGTTTTCGATTGCGATGGCTTGGTTCCCAATGGTTGAGTCAAAACGGTTTTGAATCGCCCCCAGGTTGGCTCTCTGGAAGTTGATAGCCGTGAGTGCGTTATCGACCGCTTGCAGAGCATCAATAGCTCCTTCAACCGTTGAGATATCGACGTCTTGGATGAGCTGTCCATCGGTGGCAGACCCGTAGGTCCCTACATCAAAACCGGTTTGTTGGTTGTTGCCGGTTATAGATGAGAGCTCAATTTTCCCTGCAGAAAGCAGTGTAATCGAACTTTGCGTCGTCGCTGCAGTGAAGCCTGCGTTGGTTATTGTCGCTATGTTAGCTACATCTATATTGCGACCATCTTCAGATATTAGCCTGAAAGTGGAGCCAAATGCTTCGGCTCGCACGCCACTTTGCCCTGATTTATTGTTAACTGCAGCAATGACGGTATTTTGAATGTCCGTGACGGTATCACTGGCACCGTAGGAAATATTGATCGTGACACCATTGATGTCGACATTGCCGCTCTGGGCTGCGCCAGCAGTGATGGTGCCGCCATTAACGATGTTTTGATTAACTTTTGCAGTAACACCGGTACGATCGCTAACCTGGTTTATCGCTACTGCTTTTGCAATGGCGCTGGATGCTTGGCTGGTTGATGAGGCGGTATCAAAAGAAGCCAATGTTGGGCCTACTGGTACGCCATTAATGACAATGTCTCCAGTCACTAGTGCGTTAGCACCTACTTCCGCGCCAATAGCGCCACTGTTTTGGCCACTGAATTTGCCGACGGCCAATCCCGCATTGTCAATATTGCCGGTGGTTGTATCAAGGTCGATGGTGCTTCCGTCACGAGATACGAGAGAGAAGGTTCCTGAATAGGTGCCTGCGGTGGCTAATCCGACTGCGTTAGTTGCTGCGCCACCGTCAGCTAGCACGATGTTGCGGCCATCCTCTGCAATTAGCTGAATGCCGGTGCCCGGGTTGCCATCGAAGACTGCGGTAACACCTGTTTGCCCAGAACTCTGGTTGATCGCATTGACGATATTATCCAGATTTGAAATTTCAGGTAGGGCTGCACCGGTAGATATATCAATAACAACACCATTGATGCTTATGTTTGCATTGACCGTTGCGCTGGTGTAAGCGGAGCCACCGAGCGATGTTTCATTTACTATTGCTTCAATGCCCGTTTCTTCGGTTACTTTATTTATTGCTGCGGCTTTGGCGATAGCACTAACGTCTTGGTTAGAGCTTGAGAACGCATCGTCTGTGCCGCTAGACGCAGGTACTGCGATCCCATTTATGACCAGGTCGCCAGCGGTCATTGCAACGGCATTTGCATCAGAGGTAATACCGTCAGTTTGTGCAGAACCCAGTTTATCAACTGTTGCCCCTTCAATACCAAAAGTGACCGATTCACCTTCGTTTGCGCCAATCTGGAATGTTACATCGGTGAAGGTCCCATCCAATAATTTAGTGCCGTTAAAGTTGGTCTGCTCAGAAACCCTTTGTATTTCTGCTTTTAGCTGCTGGACCTCTTCATTGAGTGCGGCTCTGTCAACTGAGTTGTTCGTTGCGTTGGATGCCTGAATGGCCAGATCTCGGATTCGTAGCAAGTTATCAGTCATCGCACCCAATGCACCTTCAGCGGTTTGGGCTAATGATACGCCATCATTCGCATTTCGAATGGCCACATTCAGTCCGCGAGTCTGTGAGGTGAAACGCGTTGAAATCGCCAGACCTGCGGCATCATCTTTTGCACTATTTATGCGTAGGCCTGATGAAAGTCTTTGCAGCGCCGTCTGGTTTGCGGATTGAGAGTTATCAAGGTTCCGCTGCGCGTTAATCGACGCGATATTGGTATTGATCATCTGAGGCATTGTACCCTCCTGCTTATCTTCTATACCGGTGGTCAGCATTCCCTAAATAAACGTCGGGTTCAGCAATTACCGGCTGCTTTAAAGTTTTTAGTTCACAATATGATGAAGGTTCAGAACATCATTCCTGTGTTTGACAGGTGTAAAGCATTAGCTGTGCCAGATTTTGCTTTGTTTTTGTAAGATGTTGAAATATATACTTATAATTTCATGTTATTGGATTTACGTATTTTAGGTGAGATGTCAAAAAAGCGGCAATATAAGGTCAGGTGGCGGTAATTTGCCGCCGTTTTTTTAATAAAAGCACCCTTAGTAGATGGGTTATTTATTAAGAATTTAGGTAACTTTAGTGTTTTTACATTTGGTAACAATAAAAATTAAAGCTCGCTAAATTAGTGCCGCTATAGATCACAAGGCAAGTATTTATCCATTCGTCGGCATGCGTTGTGCGGGTGGTAGCTCAATAACGAGAGTGCCTTGTTTGATGAAGGTTCTACAGGAGAAGCATTATGCCTCAAATAATTAATACAAATATAAACTCGCTTACCGCGCAACGTAACTTGAACAGTGCTCAATCTGAAAACAGTCAAGCACTGCAGCGTTTGTCTTCTGGTTTGCGTATCAATAGTTCTAAAGATGATGCGGCGGGTCTGGCGATCTCCACTCGTTTCCAGTCGCAAATTAGTGGTTTGAATGTAGCCTCTCGAAATGCAGGGGATGGTGTATCACTGGCACAAACGGCTGAAGGTGGTTTGGACTCGATCACTACTAACTTGTCACGTCTTCGCGAATTGGCAGTTCAGTCTTCCAACGCAACCAACACTGATGTAGACCGTCAAGCGTTGAACCAGGAAGCGCAGCAGATTATTGATGAGATTGGTCGTATCTCCGATCAAACCAACTTTAACGGTGTTAAGTTGTTGAATGGTGACTTCACCGATCAAACTTTCCAGATCGGTGCAAACGTTGGTGAGACCATTGATGTTTCGGTCTCTGAGGTATCAACTTCAACATTGGGTGTGGCTGAAACATCTGGTGTTTCTTCGGTCTCTTCAACAGATGCTCGTCCAGCAATGGCAGCGGGTGACTTGGTTATCAATGGTTTTGCCATAGGCGCGGCTGATGCTGCAGCGGATGGTGCATCTACTGCTGATCAAAACTTAAGTTCAATCGCAATTGCTGCCTCGATCAATAAAGTAGCAGATCAGTCTGGTGTTACAGCAACAGCAAACGCGACGATTGTTGGTGGTACGGAAGTGGCCAACGTTGCAAGTGCTGCTAACTTTACCATCAATGGTACCACTATTAACGTGGGTGGGTCAGGTGATGCGAGTACACTGGCGACCGATTTGCAAGGTGTTGCTGATGCAATCAACCTACACAGTGGTGAAACGGGTGTTACTGCATCGATAGATGCCAACAACTTGCAGGCTGGGGTTATTCTTTCAGCTGCAGATGGTCGAAATATTGACATTGTGGGAGCGGGTGCTGCTGCTGCAGGTGTTGCTGCAGCTGATACTTATGTTGGCTCTTATACTCTGGTTTCAAAAGACGGCAGTGATATTACGATTTCCAGTAATACGGGGGCCTCTTTGGAGAATGCCGGCTTAGAAGTGGGCACTTATAGTGGCTCCAAGGCAACTGCGGTAAGTGATACCCTGGGCGGTACTGCATTGGTTGCTGGTGACTTGGTGGTTAATGGGGTGGCCGTAGGGGCGACATTTGCCTCCTATGATACCGCGTCTACAGCCAGTAAAGATGCTAGTGCCATTGCCGTAGCGGCGGCAGTAAACCTGGTTAGTGATCAGACCGGTGTTACAGCGGCTGCGAATACAACCCAGGTGACCTCTGGAAACGTGGCGGCTGATACAGCGGGTAACGCGACGGTTAATGGAGTGTCAATCTCATTTGCTGCTGGTACTACCGGGACAACGGCTGAGCAGGTGTCGCTTGCGGTTGATGCAATCAACGCGAAAACAGCGCAGACCGGTGTGCGTGCTCAGATTCTGGATGATAACCAGTATGAGCTGCTAGCGGATGATGGGCGTAATATCGTCGTTGCAGCAGGTACTGCCTTTGGTGCGGCTGATGGTACTACATTCGGTACGGTTAGGTTGGAGTCTGGTGGGCCTATCAATATCTCAACGCAAGATCCAACGGCTATTGCCAACTCGGGCTTTGAGGTGGGTACTTTTGGTGGATCAGAAGATGGACAGCAGCTTAAAGATGTTGATATCAGTACTGCGGCAGGGGCTGAGAAGGCGATAACAGCGGTAGATAATGCGTTGCAGCAAGTGAATACGCAGCGTGCATCATTAGGTGCGATTCAGAACCGCTTTGAAAATACAATCTCTGCTAACTCGTTAACCTCAGAGAACTTGTCGGCTGCAAACTCTCGAATCCGAGATGCGGACTTTGCTGCTGAGACTGCGGCGTTGTCTCGATCTCAGGTTCTACAGCAAGCAGGTATCTCAATACTGGCCCAGGCTAACGCTGGTCCACAACAGGTATTGTCACTACTGGGTTAATAGAGCGTTAAGGATTAACCAAAACCGGCTTTGGCAGTCTCGATTGGGGCTATTCAAAGCCGGATTTTGAGTTAGACTTAACAGTAGAGGTGAATTATGAATGACGTTAAGTTAAATGGTGTGGATCTAGCCCTCAGGGTTGGATCAGCTGCGTCACCACCTCAGCAACAGTCCCAGCAGGCGGCAGTAGTATCAAGGACGGCTGAAGATGGTTCTGGCCAGGAGTCCATGCAGATTGAGGAAATAGGCCAGAAAATTGCGGAGAAAACGGACCGCGAACAGGAGCAGAATAAGCAGCAGTTAGAGGCGGCGGTGACCAAGTTGAATGACTACATTCAAAATGTTCAGCGTGACCTTGAGTTTCAGACCGATCAGGCTTCTGGAAAGACTGTGATTACTGTTGTCGATCGTCAGACCTCGGAAGTGGTCAGGCAGATACCTGATGATGTGGCGCTGAGGTTGGCGCAGAACTTGCAGCAGGATGAACCGCTAAGTTTATTTAACATTAAGGTGTAAAACCGGCAGAAAGTTACAATTTTTTACAGGATAAAGGCAAAGTTTTGCCCTGTAACTGCCGATACAGTGAGTAAGCCAGTAAGTAGTGTTAATAAAGCTGGCTTACTTAACTGTTTAGTGGGGCTTCCAATATGTCTTCTATTTCTTCCATAGGTATCGGTTCTGGTGTTCTTACCAGTGATTTAATCGATAAGCTTGCTAACGCAGAGCGAGAGCCTACTGAACTTCGTTTGGGTCGTAAAGAAGAAGAGGTTCAAGCAGAGCTGTCTGCTGTTGGCAAAATTCGAAGTGCGCTCACTGACCTTCGTCTCCCTACTCGTGTACTGAGTAATCCGAATGCTCTCCAGGCACTGAATGCTGAATCGTCTTCTGGTAATGTTGGTGTGACTGCTGGCAGTGGTGCTTCTGTCGGTCAATATACAGTAGAGGTCACTGAACTTGCTCAGGCACACTCTTTAAGTACGAATACCTTTGCAGACAAAAATGTCACGACACTAGGCACCGGAAGCCTGAGTATTAAAGTGGGGGATGTCACTAAAAATATTGTTATTGATGGTAGCAACAATACGCTTGAGGGTATTGCTAATGCCATCAATGGAGAGGATGGGCTTGCGGTCAACGCGAGTGTTATTGATACCGGGTCAGGTTTCGTATTGGTTTTTGCAGCTCAGAACTCTGGAACAAAGAATGACATAGAAATTAGTGTCACTGACACCGGGGATGGAAATAACATTGATGCATTGGGTTTATCACAACTGTCGTTTGATGGCACCAATAACAATTTAACACAATCAGTTGAAGCAAAAGATGCCGTCTTCTCGGTGAATGGCGTTTCGATTACACGGCAGTCAAATTCTGTTTCTGATGTTATCAGTGGTGTTACCTTTAGTTTGACTGGCAAAACCGATGGTTCTCCAGCAACGATTTCGGTTTCTCAAGATACTGATCAGGTGTTGGGTCGCATTAAAGAGTTTGTTGACGCATTTAACAATGTTAAAACTACGCTAAATGAGTTTACGGCTTTTGATCCTGAGAATCCAAGTAAAACTGGCATACTGCTGGGTGATTCGACT
>JBFKTM010000078.1:0-8986 GCA_041636295.1 Oleiphilaceae bacterium | reverse complement strand
TCCTTCCTCGGAGTGCAGGGTATAACGGTAAAGGTCACCAACCCGCCAGGGACTGTTCGGTAAAAATTCGATTCGCTGTGAAAGTACTTTATGGCGACCATTGACGGGTTGCCATACGTTATTAACGGTATCGAAGTGTTCAACAACAAAAGTCTGATCATTAACCGTGTCGCCGTCGATACTGCGGCTAAAGATGACTCGAATACTAAAATCCTTGAACATATTCGGTACAGGATAGAGCGGGTCGCTATTTTTACCTCCTACACATCGGCCATTGCGCCAAGTCTCTCTTTCGCCGGTAAGATCGACATCGGTTAACGCACAGGGGTAACCGGGAAAAACAGCAGCGACAAGTGGTGCACGTAGCTCATTGGTGCTGCCATTGGGAAGCACGAAGTCCGGTAGGCGGATGTTGAGTGTCTGGTCCTGGTTGAGCGGGTTTCCCTGCGTATCTCGGAGCAGGCTGGTGAGGGTGACCTCGACGTCTTTTCCGTGTTGAAGGATATCTCCTCCGATGATGATCGTGGCTCCATCGTGACGTATTGGGTACGTCTTTACTACATCATCAACAGAAACCTGTACGGCACCGTCAAGGAACACCGAAGCTGGGTCTAATGGTTTGTTGAAGTTCAGGATAACGGGGTCACCAGGCCTTGCATTGGGTTGGAACGTTTCCCCCGGTGCCCAAGACTGGAGCTGCAAGGGCCGTGTATCTGGGCTTGGGGTAGGCGCTTGGCGCTGGTTTTGATAGGCCTCCATGCGAAATGAGAGCAGGCCAGATGCCCTCTCTAAGCCCAGCACTTCAAGTTCAACCACACTGACCGCATCCAGTACCAGCACACCATCTTTTACAATGGCTAAACCCGCCACCTGCACATTTAGCAGATTCTGGCTGAGAGCCGCATTGGGTTCTGTACCCTCAGCTGTCATTGCTGCATCCATATTAAGAAGGGCATAGCGGGGGACCGATGGGGAATCACTGAAAGGATTCGGGATCAGATACCCATTAGCGTCGCTGAGTATCGTGATGGTGACTTCACCGGTTTCTAGCCCGGACGGTACTTCGCCCAGTATATTGACGTCGACGTCGGTGCCTCGCAGTACGGAACCAGCGGGGACTCGCAGAGGAACGGCATCAGGAAAGTTGGGAGCAAAAGCCAGATCTGCTGCTAGATTCCCGCTCAATACGGTAAATGATTCATCTCCCAATACAAAGGATTGTACTGGTACCTGATTGATCGGGTTGCCGGTTAAAATTGACGCTAGTTCAGGTTGCTCAGCTCCAAGGCTGCCAACTTTGAGAATGGATGTAGCACGGGGAAGTGTCGTTTTCGGTACAAAAGTACGATTGTACACCGGTAACTGTTCACCGGTAGTCTGGGCGCGCAGCCCAGCAATCGTCAGTGTGTGTTCAACAGGTTGTAGATCTTGCTCAGGATCTAGTGTCAGGTAACGGCCCCGCAAGAAGAGGGAGGCGGGAACCAGCTTGCCCAGGTTGTCACGAAGTTGAACCGATCCGGTTTCGCCATATGCTGTGCTGACTGGGTCAACCGTCTGGTTAAACGACATCCTGAGGGTGCTCATGTCGTTGGGACGCCTGGCATCATCAATTGACTCTAGCAATGACGGTTGGTCTAAAGGAGTGGCTGAAAGCAGAGTGAAAGAGCCGCTTCCCATGCTTTGCGATGCGCCGTCTTGACTGCCTGCAGTCCGAAAGCCAACGCGGTTCACGGAGTCGTCATCAATGGCTCCTAAGCCACCATCGTTGACAACCAGATGGTACCCTTCAGCCGGAGCCAGCTGCGATTGAGGATACAGGGCCAGGCCTCTGCCATTGTCTACCACTTGATAGTCAACCATGACGGTATTCCCATCAGTATCACTGGCCAGCTGTAGGCGTGAGTCAATGTCATCAATAACCTCTTGCTCAAGTGCAGAGGAAAATCGCAGGATCACTGGCGCGGTAACTGGCACTTCTGTCTGGCCGGGATAAGGGTATGAAAAAATTAGTGTCTCTGGTGTGCTCCAGGGATTGTTTACATCGCCCTTGTCGCCACCGCATCCGGTCAGAAGGGCTGCTATGGCGATCGCCAGAATAGTAAAAAACTGATGGATTGTGCTGGAATTATTATTCATTGCTCTTCTCCTGGTATTAATCGCATGTCTGTTGTTAAAACTTTAGCGACAGAGAGGCAGAAAATACGTTTATCTCACCATCAGCCCTTACCGTTTCATAAGGGGCTGGATCGGTGGAAGAGTTGATGGAGGTCAATTCGAAATCAGCTTCATCCAGCATTTGATACTGGTAAGCGAAGGCGAGTTCTAATGGCATTTCAATTATTGGTGCGCTGGCCAGACGGTAGCTGGCACCCAGACCGAAAACCTTTTTATCGGTGTCAAGATAGTTAACGTCCTGGGAACGGCTGGATTTTAAAGGTGAGTCCTCCAGGGCTGCGCCTGCAAAGAGTTTCATTGACTCTGACCACTGATAGCTAACGCCAATTCGGGGAATGGTGATGTCGTCAAACGCTAGATTAGCCTGATCGCGAATAGTATCGTCGGCAAACTCGCTTTCAAGCGCAGACCAATTGTGCTGCTCAATGCCTGCCGTCAATTCGAATTTGCCAACGGGAAGCAAAATGGCTGCGCCGAGAACTTCAGGTTGATAGGTATCAATTGTACTAAGCGCTAGGCTCAGGCCTGGTTCAGGGATAACTCCCGGCACAACCACATTGGCATCCACGGATACCTCATAGCTACTTTCCCCCCGCCAGAAAAGAGCCAGCTCCATCTTATCCATTCCAAAAGGCATGCACTCGCTTGTACCGCAAAACATTTCTCCAGAGCGGATATTGATACCTAGTGCCGGTGATAGGGATGGAGAGGCTTCCAGGGAAAGTTTTTCAGAGTCTGTGTTGCCGCCAAGGTCTGAAACTGCTTCCAGGTTGGCTTTGGCCTGGAGGGTAAGACGTGCTGATGCGCCGACGTCAACGCCCCTCAGGACGTTGCTGATAGCGCCACCAAAGGCGAGATAAAGTGGCTGAGATTCATAGCGTAGAAACTGCCCTTTCTGGCTGGTATTGGCCTGATAGGGCAATAGGTTGGATGTGTATTGGTCTACACCCACGTTCAGGCCAAAGTAAATGGGCTTGTCGATGCTGGAAATGCCGGCGACGCGGCTTTTGAAGCCGATTAATAATAGTTCGGAACTGGTGTCAGAGAGGATATCATTCTCTCGCTCCAAAGGGTCTGTTCCTCCCAGTGATTTGGCACGTAATTCCTGGTCGCCATACTGCACAATGACTCCCAGTTCGCCCTCCGGGGAGCGGGCCATGGCGGCCGGGTTGTAGTACACCGACCAGCTGTTGGATGCAAAAGGACTGAATGCCAAGGCAGTGCCGGCATTCATCGGGCCTAGCCCATAAGTGCTCGCTCCGTCGCCAGCACCGCCAATGGCCAAGCCGGGTGAGAGCAATGCTGTAGTGCACGTGAAGAAAAGGAGAGGTAACCGTTTTGTTTTTTTTGCAGACATTTCAGGCTCCTAAAGGGGGCTGTTCTGGTTATAGATGGTGAGTTGTTCTGATTTTCTGTTTGTTTGGTTAAACAACCAATATTGGTCTCAGGCTTAGCTGTCTGTGTCCATGACTGTAATGACGTTGTGCTCTGGCGCTCCGGTAATGTCACACATTATTGCGTGACGCCCAGTCGTCGTCTATGACGAGATGCCGTGTTCTGTTGCTGACCAGGCATGGGTTATCGAGTGGTGTAACGCCTCCTGGGCAGCGCTAAAGCGCACGGTCAACTGGATCTGGAGAGCTCTGCTGGCGTGACATGTACAAGCAGGCTACACACTTTCTCTGGCACAGTCACTGAGAATTGTTATCTGTTTGTTTTGCCGGAATGCCCTTCTCTGGCAGCTGGGGATGTGGCTCACAGGCTTGTCTCCCGCCGTCGTGTCTGCTGGGAGTGTGCCCGGCCAGTACACTGAACCGGTAGTGATCCATCGGTAAATGCTTGGCTCGCCACAGCATTTCCAGAGAGGTAGAGGGCCGCAGCATTGGCGCGTCACCATGATGGTCGAAGTAATAACTGTTCGACAGCGCGCAGTTGTGGTTAAGGAACACGGTGTTTTGCTGGCGTTTCTGGATATTGCGGAAATACGCGTCATGGACGGACTGACGTATTTCCACTTGGCTGGCTCCACGTCGGTTGGCTTCGCGAATACAGCGAGAGAGGTGGATGGCGTTCCCTTCGACCATCTTGAAGTAAGAGGTGCCGATAAGGGCATAGGGACCGAGCATGATGTAAAAGTTCGGGTAGCCCGGAATGGTCAACCCTTCATAGGCCTGGTAACGGTAGTCATGCCAGAAATCGCCCAAATTGATGTTGTTGCTGCCGATGACGTCGAACGAGGGAATATTTCCTTTCTCGAAGGTTTTGTAACCGGTGGCGAGGATCAAGGTATCGATACGCCGTGAGCGGCCGTCCTGGGTGGTGATGCCGCGGGACGTAATACGCTTGATCGGGGTCGTGACAAGCTCAACGTTGTTTCGGGCAAAGGTTCGGAAATAGTCGTTGGAAAACGTTGGCCTTTTGCACCCGAAGCCGTATTTCGGTGTCAGTGCTTGCCACAGGTCCTGGCGGTTGGGCAGCTGTTCGCGCAGGTTGTTTATGCCCGCCTTTTCACACATGCGAACCAGCCAAGGGGCCTGCCGGTAATATATTGCGGAAAGCACCATCAGGGTTTCGCTGACGGTGTCGGTAGCGCCGCGAAGGCTGCGTTGCAAGCCCGGTACGGTTCGGAACAATACCTTGAGCCAGCCAGGCAGAGTCTGATCCGGCTTCTTCAGCACCCAGATGGGGGTGCGCTGGTAGACGTCAAGTTGACGAGCCTGGCGGGCAATTTTCGGAATCAGTTGCACTGCAGTGGCGCCAGTGCCTATTACCGCTACTCGCTTGTCACTAAGATCAAGGTCATCTGGCCAGCGTGCAGTGTGAATGACATTGCCCTGGAACGTATCAAGCCCTTCAATATCTGGCATCTTGGGTGATATCAAACCGCCACAGGCCGAGACAATATGGCGTGCACTAAGTCGCCTGCCATCCGTAAGATCGATCAACCAGACATGGCTGTCGAGATCAAAACGGGCGCTAGCGACTTCGACACCAAAGCGAATCAGTGGGTAGATGCCATACTTGCTTGTTACCTGTCTTGTATACTGGTAAAGCTCGTTTCCCGGCGCAAAAACGCGAGACCAATTTGCGTTTTGTTCGAAGGAAAATGAATAGGTAAACGAGGTAATGTCGACAGCGATTCCCGGATAACGGTTGTCGCGCCAGGTTCCTCCCACATCCTTGCTTCGCTCAAGGATCAAGATATCTTTGATGCCATCGGCACGCAGCTGGATTGCCGCACCAATTCCAGAAATTCCCGCGCCGATGATAATGACTTCATGATCAGGAGTAACGCTGGGACGAGGGTTATGGATTGCAACAGCAGCCATATTCATGATGCAACCTCAACTATGGCGCTATCGCTAGCATTGACCGTTTGGGATGGGGCTTTGCCGACGTTATTGCTGGTCAGATACTTTCCCAGAATTCGGACGATGGTAGGGAAGTCCTGCTTTGCCTCTGGTAGCAAAAAGGTGAATACGGGCCACACGTGCGGCATATCATCGCGCTCCAGAACCTGCACGGGCACCCCCGCATCTCGCGCGCATTGTGCTGCTGCATGGGTATCGTCGCGCAGACACTCTTCGCTACTGACAGTGAAAAGTAGAGGGGGCAAGCCGGTGAAATCCGCGGTGATTGGTGAGGCATACGGGTGAGCGGGGTCCGCGCCGGCCAGATAGATATCCGTTGCCACCTCAATCATGCCATGGGAAAGCATGGTATCGCTGTCGCTATTCGCCTGTCTGGACATCAGGGTGCCTCGCGCATCCGATGCCGGCGAAATGGCGAGGGCGCAAGCCGGCATTTTCAGCAGCTGATCACGGGCACGCAGCAATGTGACTAACGTCAGGTTGCCTCCCGCAGAGTCTCCTGCAATGACCACAGGGCGAGGGTCTGCGATCAGTTCACGATACACATTAAAGGCGTCATCCGTTGCTGCCGGGAAGGGGTGCTCAGGGGCTAGTCGGTAATCCGGAAGAAAGACCCGCGCATTCAGGGCGTGAGCCAAACGGCCACAAAAGTGGTGATAGGTATCAAGCCGCCCGCCGATGAAGGCGCCACCATGCAGGTAGAGTATGGTGATTTGTGGGTCTGCGGTGCCTAGCCAGTGGCCAGCTATTCCTGCAACCTTGCCTCGCTTGAGTCGCACTCCGCGTGGCAGCAGAGAGGGGGCCAAAGGCGCGTTCATCACCCTGCGAAGATGTCTTACCAGTTTGTCCGGGTCGCGTATATCACGCTTCATGCCGGCGCGAAAAAGTAGCTTCAAAATTGTTGTAGGAATGGAGGCCATATTGAATTCCTTGCGTGTTCCGTTTCCTCAAATGCGGTTTAATCAGCCAGCATTCTGTAAGCTTCGCCAATTGCGCGGGCGTATAGTCGTGGCGTCAGGCGTTTCAACCGCCAGGCAAGCCGGCCGTCAATTTGTGGCAGCATGTAAAGCTCACCTCGATCAAGGGCACTGAGGGTCTGTCGGGCCACCTGGTCGGCGTTGGTGAGGGCATAGCGGGTCATCGCTGAACGGGCAAAGTCACGGCGACGTTCAGGCAGGCGCCCATTCTCGACGATATTGGTCGGGACCACGGTTGGGCACAGGGCCGTGATTTTTACGCCGGTTCCGGTCAGTTCAGAAGACAGCGTTTCGGACAGGGCCAGTACCCCTGCCTTGGTGACGTTGTAGGCAGCCATTTCCGGGGCGGACCCGAATGCGGCAGCAGAGGCCACATTGATGATGCCTCCATAGCCCAGATCGCGAAGCTGAGGGGCAAAATAATGGCAGCCGTGAATAACTCCCCATAGATTGACGTTCATGCACCAGTGCCAATCTTCAAGTGACACCTCGCCGATTGGGCCACCGAGGCCGACGCCGGCGTTGTTGATTACCAGGGTTACCGGCCTGCCGAGCAAAGGCTCGGCATTTTCCGCCAGGTATGCCATCTGTTTTTCATCGCCGACATCACACCCCAGGGCTACCGCGTGAGTACCGAGTGCTCGCAGGCTGATCGCCACCTGTTCGGCGCGCTCTTCATTGATATCGACACACAGTACCGAACCGCCTCGACGGGCAACTTCGTAAGCAAAGCTACGACCGATGCCGCTACCCGCCCCGGTGATGACAGCTGCCGCCTGAGTTGACGGGTGCAAGGGTTTCTTTTTCATGCCTGCCCCCATGCGGGTTCAGGTTGTGGCGTTTCGAATGTACCGTGTACATTGTTGGCTCGGTGGTCTCTGAGCGCTTGATAGGCCTTATGAGGGTCGCCAGTTCTTTCGTAGGCGCGTTTCCAGATCCGGATTACATCACGGTTATCGTCATCCCACGGGTGGAAAGTGGGGGAGAAATAGGGGGGCACGCCAGCGAGTACCTTGGAAAGAATGCCGGGACGCCAGAACAGGACTTTGGTCATTTTGGCGGCGGACCACAAATTCAGAATTTGACGATCCTTGTAGAGCAGATAGGTCTGGTTGCCGATCATAATGGGGAAGCCCAGGGCAATGGCCAGTAGCATGCCACTGATACGCAGTCGGTAACTGCGGTAGCCACCACCACTGGCATCGACGAAGACGTCATAACTGACGCTCTTGTGCTCGGTTTCTTCGACAAAGTGCCAGTAGAGCATGGCACGCAAATCCGGGTGGGTTTCGTCAAACAGCTCCGGGTGCTCAAGCAGTACCGAGGAAATAATGGCCGTGAAATGTTCAAACGCCGCTGCGATGGAGCTCTGCATATCGTCACTGAGGCGGTGTTGGAGTTGCTTACGGATCAGCTTGAACACGCCTTCAACCTTGTCGATGGGAACCCCGTGTTGCACGCCGATGGCGTTCATTTCATCGTGCTCACGAGCATGAATGCGCTCCTGACGAATGAATTCTTTAGCTGCGTTCAGCACTTCTGGATCGTCAAGCTTGCCAAGCTGCCGTCTTGCAGAATTCATCACCCAGCGTTCACCGTCGGGGACGGCGGCGAGAATGGCATTCATCCAGTGAGTGGACCACGGGTCGTTGCGAAACCAGTGGCGAGCCACGTTTTCGATGTTCATGGGAAAGTGAATGTCACGGGTTACAACCTCGTCGTAACCAATCTTGTGGTTTGCCAGAGCCATTGGATCGCTCCCAAGTAAAGTGCATTCATTGGACTTTATTTGTATGACCAACCAAATTCAAGATTGTAAGGTAAACAGCGTGTTTTTATCTGTATAGATCGAGTAGTGCCATCGGCCAGGAAGGCTGGGCCGACTTTAAAAGGAATGCTAGAATCAAAGGCTTATAGTATGGGAGTGGCTTGTGGGAAGAAAGAAAAATCAGGTAACACCGGTAGCGCAAGCGGATCGAGAGTTTGTGCTCGGTGCTGCGGCACGTCTATTTCGTCAAAAGGGGTTCGATAAAACCACCGTTAAAGAAATTGCCGAAGCTTGTGACATGTTGCCTGGCAGCCTGCATTACCGTTATCCCTCCAAGGAAAGCATCCTGGTAGACCTGATGCGTCTTGCGCTTGAGCAAGCCTCCACAGCTTTGTCTGAGGCTATTCGGGGGGAGAGTGAACCACTTGAGCAGTTGCGCCAGGGCATTAATGCTCACCTTGAGTTACTGGTCGGCGGTTCGGATATGGTCTATGTGCTACTTTTTGAATGGCGCTCCTTGCAGGGCCAGTCACGCAAGGAAATGATTGATCTACGAGACAGATACGAACTTCTTTGGTCTGCTATGATCCAATCCTTGTCCTTTCAAAACCTGATTCGTGCGGATGTAGATCGTGACCTTTTGCGCCTTATCGGCTTGGGAGCGTTAAATTGGGTCGCAACATGGTTTAACGAGG
>JBFKTM010000077.1:0-9021 GCA_041636295.1 Oleiphilaceae bacterium | reverse complement strand
CGCTTTTTTCAAACATAATGACCTTGGATGTTGGTATGTGTTGGTGCATATAAGCTTGTCCCTGCCAGGGGTACATTTCGGACTGTCGGCCGATCATCAGCGTTACAGGTATATTAATCTGCCCGAGATAGGGGCGCATGTCGTAGTCTTGCTCTAGATAAGCAGAGAGGCAATGTACGTAAACGGGCCAATTTTCGGTAGGCATTAACCGCTTAATCCACGGCTCTTTACGGCAAATATTTTGTGCCAGCGCTTTCTGGTGCGGTCGTTTTACTGCAGAGCTTATAAAGTGTCCCAGCTCTCTCCACATGGCCTTTCGCAACCACAGCGGCAGACTGTCATAGGGGGTGGCAGGATCGAACGCCTTAATGACGCATAATACTTCGGATAGCCGGGCCATTCTTGTTTCACTATCTTCTCCAAAGATACCCCACTTCCATTGATGGTTATTGAGTACCAATGGCGATTGGTCGATATTAAGGTAGTTGTTTACGCTCGAAAAACCGGTTAATCGGTGCCATTGTAGTGCCGTAAACGCCCCCAATGACAGGCCAATCAGATCGACTCGGGGTAGTGCAAGTTGGTCGAGAGTATCCTCAAGATCTTCTACATTATTGGTAAGTATGCAGGGTTTGTTGTAGCTGGTCGAGTGAGAACGGCCAAATCCCCTCATATCGGGGATGATAAACTGATTAGAGGTTATGAAAGGTGCCAGGAATGGCAGCCAGTGTCCAGAGTGCATTCCGAACCCATGTAGCACAAGACATGGGCGGCCTTTGCCAACGATTCGGACATACAGTTTCTCTCCATCTCGCATCGTAAGGTACGGCATAATTCCTCAAAAATTCTGCGATAGTCGATAATTCACTGTTTTTAGTATAGGCTGACTTTCCGATGTGTAGCGAGGGGTTAGGTACAGTTTGAATTATGTTTAGAAATCTTCCGTCATTGCCATTACTGCGAACGTTTGAAGCGGCTGCAAGGCACCTGAGCTTTAAAAAGGCTGCTGAAGAGTTGTGCGTTACACCGTCTGCCGTCAGCCATCAGATTAAACAACTTGAAGGGCAGATTGGAGTGACCTTATTCGTTCGCCATAACCGGTCGATTGATCTGACGCCTGCCGGTAACCTGTATTTTAATGAGGTGCATGGTGCATTGAGGGGCATTGAAAATGCGACGGATAATTTAAGACGTCCCAATAAAAGTAAGCCGATACATTTAAATACCTTTCCGTTTATTGCAACCGAGATACTGGTGCCGCAACTGAAACGCTTTAAGCAGGCGCACCCTAATATTGAACTACATATTCGGTCGACGACTCAAAGCCTTGATTTTCAGAAGTCAGACATTGATGTGGCCATACGAATAGGGAAAGGTCAGTGGAATGGTACCGTAAGTGAGGCGTTAATACCGGTGACCTTGACGCCGTTGTGTTCACCGGAGTTTTTGGAACAGCATAAGATTCATTCATTTCAAGAGTTGTTTAGCTATACACTTATTCACAATGCTTACTTGAAAACGCTGTGGGAGTTGCTGGCACAACAAAATGGCTGTGTTTATATGCATAACTCACAAGACTTATGGCTGGATAGCATTCAATCCATGATTCAGGCTGCAGAACAGGGGCTGGGTTTTACGTTAATGGATGTTCGTTGTATCCCTTCACGGATGAAACAGAAAACACTGGTTGCTCCATTTCAGCAGACCTTAGCCTCTGATGAAAAGGTCTATCTGGTGTACCGTGCCGGTACAGCGCTTTCGGAGGAGATGCTCGCGGTTAATGATTGGATCAAAAGTATCTTTGCTGAATTATAAATTCAATGTCAGTTGATGGGGCAATCACCTTATCGGACGTTAGGGCGAATTAGTTGTCACTCATTATTGTTCGCCATAGAGCGGGTAGCGAACCGTTGTTCTCTAATGTTGAGAATAGCGTATTTAATTCGGTAACGGTGGGCCTAATCCCCTTTCGAATGACCGACACAAAGCGGTACTCTTGGTCTTTTTTAGTCGATATGAGTAGCTTGCTACGATGTTCAGGGTAGGTGCGAAGGTATTGATTTAAAAAGGCCTTTGTTACAACTGCAATATCACCGCGGTTTTTGGCGAGTACCATTTTTATGCTGCCCCAGTTGCTCTGGGTCAGTTCCATTTTATAGATTGTTCGCAGGTACTCCAGATCGGAATTAAACCCAGCAAATCCATAGTGGTAGCCCAGCATGCCAATCATCTTTTTATTTTCAAAATCGGTAAAAAATGATTGATCGCGCCCAGGTTCAGCACTCGCTATATAGACTTCACAACCGGTTAAATATACATTTGTGGCTTCAACATCATAATCTTTCCACCCCCAGGCCAGATTATCGAACAGTGACATATCGTGTCTGCCGGCGGAAAATTCACGGTGTCGGGTTGCTGCGGTCGTGCGTACAGGAATGAATTCGTAGTCGCTCTGATGAAGATTCATCAATTTGATCATATCAATCGCCAGGCCCGATATGTTTTCTTCTCGGGCTTCAATGTATGGCGGAAAGTGAGCCAGCCCCACTTTGACAACCTCTTTTGAGAGCGAAAGAGGTGCTATAACAATGAGTAATGCAGCAACGAGCCACTTTACTGTTGAATCGGTCATGTTTAGTACCATGTGCTCTATGAATTTGAGTCTAACGAATGAGTACAGTTTATTTTGGCTAAACGTGCTAAAAGAGTGCGTTAAGAGTAAAAGCATAGCTGACTTTACTGAATTTTTACCAGCAAAAAGTAGTCGATAATTGATTTCAGACGATTTTTCCCATTATTGATTTTTACTGATAAATCCTATTGAACAACCTGAGACTCTGCCTGCCTAATACAATAGGTAAATAACATTAACATGGAGTGAAATAATGGGAAACATGAATGAGTTAGGGTTTGAGGCGCGGCGAGAGTATTCGAGCCTGGATGAAAAAGCGGTGGGTATTATTCAGTCCAGCTGGAACAATATGGTGGGGAAAGAGGAAGCGGTCGTGAGTCGCTTTTATAAGCGTCTTTTTTCAGAGCATCCGGAATATAGACCCCTATTCACACGGGATATGACGACTCAACGGGCCAAGTTTTTGTCAATGTTGAATCTGATCGTGAATGGCCTGGATAATCTGGAGGTGCTGGCTGGACCATTGGATGTACTGGGTAAAAAACATCGTGCAATGGGCATAAAAAAGGCAGACTACAAGATTGTGGCCAACACCCTGGTTAACGCCATTGAGGATGTATCGGATCAGCCGTTGTCAGAGCAGGAGCATCAATCCTGGGGGGATGGATTGATGCTGATTGCATCGATTATGATGGATGAATCTCTGAAAAAGTAACTGCCCTGCTGTTCATGGTAGCTGCAAGATGACCGATAACCCTCCCATTGGCGAACGCGTTAACTCAATGCTGCCGCGATAGCTACTAACAATATCTGTAACGACAGCAAGACCAATTCCTTGCCCTGGTTGCGAGGTATCGGCTCTTTCGCCACGCTGTAACAGTTGTGTTCTTTGTGTGGTAGCAATGCCGGGGCCGTTATCTTCAATGGTCAGGCTCAGCCCGCTTGGTGTAACGGGTAGGGCGGTTATCCGTACTTCACCATTGCCGTATTTGAAGGCGTTGTCCAAGAGGTTGCCCAGAATCTCCATCAGGTCACCTTTGTCCCCTCTAAAACGGGGAGAGTCTGTACATATAAATTCTACTCCAACCTGTTTATCTCGGTAGACTTTTTGCAGGGCGGAAATTACCTTTTCACAATACTCTTGTACAGGAATGGCCAGCGCGAATGGATTAGCAGGCGCACTGATTGCTCGCTTCAGCTGATAGCCAATGATCTGGTCAACACGATTGATCTGCTCTTCTATCTCCTTTAATCCCTCGGTATTGTTTGATGATGCGTCTCTCGCCTCGGTGGATTGTAAACTACCTTGCATAATGGCCAGTGGTGTTTTCAGGCTGTGAGCCAGATCTGATAGTGTGTTCTGATAACGTGCTCTTTGCTGAGCCTCATTATTAAGCAGCGTGTTGATGCCGCGAGTCATCGCTTCAAGCTCCGCAGGATACCGTCCATCAAGCCTTGAGAGCTGACCTGTCTGGATCCGCTCCAGATCATCGGTTACCTGTCGAACCGGTTTGAGCCCCCATCTCAATAGGAGTACTTGAATAACCGTAATGGAAAGCGCGATAGCGGCTAACCATCCCCATAAGCTCTTCCGATAGCTGGAAATTTGTTGGCTGATCGTTGCCTGTGTCTCGAATATGACAAACTGAAAAGGGTATTCGTTGCCCGCGTCATCTTCCCAATAGACACTATATTGCAGGTAGAAGAGTTGCTCCTGATTGTTGTGGCCCTCACTGTTCGCTATTTCGCCAAAGTAGAACTGCCCTGCGGATAGTGGGCTGGGGATCCAGTTACGAGGAAGCGGCCGATTGATGGCAGAGGGGGAGCGCCAGATGGGGCGTGTTTGGCTACTGGCAAATACAACGGCAAATAGATCCGAGGAGGGTTGGTTCAGTCTATCTTCGGTCAGTTGTTCGGGGAGCCAGAGTTGTTGCTGATTAAGCTCGGCCGCTGCAATGAGGGCATAGGCTTGTAGTTTCAATTGGGCCTGTGCACCGGATCGTAAACTGGTTGAGAATGCCCGATCGAGAGAGAGCCCTAGTAACCCGCAAAACAGCGGGAGAAAGATGAGGCTGGCGATCAGCAGGCGACCCATAATGGAGCGGCCTGATAGCCATGGCAACTGTTTGCCTGGTTTGAGTGGATTATTCATCGACCGTTAGTCTATCCGTCATTGACCCAATTAAAACGGTAACCTTGCCCTCTGACGGTACTAATAAGTTTCAGTTCACCAGAGGGGTCTATTTTTTTGCGAAGGCGGCCGATGAAGACTTCGATTACATTGCTGTCTCGATCAAAGTCTTGAGCATAGAGGTGCTCGGTTAGCTCGGTTTTCGATATGGCCTTTCCCTGGTGCGTTGCCAGGTATTCCAACGTGTTATATTCATAGGCAGTCAGCTCGACGGGTTGGTTATCGAGTAGTGCCTGTTTGGCTGAGAGATCCAGCACTAGTTTGCCGAACTGCAGGTTTGATTTGGCATGGCCCGTTGCGCGTCTTAATAGTGCTTTTACACGGGCATAAAGCTCTTCCAGATGGAAGGGTTTTACCAGGTAGTCATCCGCACCGGCGTCAAGTCCTTCTACTTTATCTTGCCAGTTGCCGCGAGCGGTTAAAATCAGGATGGGAAATTCGATATTTTCTTCTCGCCACTGCTTTATAACGTCTATGCCGTTGATTTTTGGCAATCCGAGGTCCACGATTGCCAGGTCATAATTATACTCTTGACCCAGGTACAGAGCCTCTTCTCCATCTTTGGCCATGTCGACAACATAGTGCTGTTGTTGCAGGGCGTTAACCAGTTGCCCCCGTAACTTGTCTTCATCTTCAACCAGCAATATCCTCATCTGTGTTTGACCTCTAGCTGACCCTTTTATTACTGGTGTTCGATTTGACCGGTAGTGGCATTGACGGTGACTTGTTTAACACGCCCCTGTTTTGTCACCAGTTTTACCCGATAGACACTGCCAGAAGGTTGCTCCTGTTTTACAACCTTCAACACTTTGCTCTCTTGTCCCTGCTTGGCAATAGCAATCGCTTCTTCACGAGTAATCATTGACTGCTGAGCCAGTAACAGGGGGCTGTTGTGCGGGTTCCAACCCGATGCGGTGGCTGTTGTCGTATAGAGTGTTGAGATAACCACCGTGGAGAGCACAAGCAACCTGGCCAAGTGATGAATTAACCTCCGCTTAACGGAATAATGGGCAGTGATATGTCGTGATAGTGGCGGCATCGTAATCTCAGCAGTCCAGGTGATTGCTCGTTAAGCCTTAATAGGGCTCAACTTTAACGCGTACTTTAATTTTGTTACCAGGGCGATGATTCATTCTGGTTTTGTACTCTTCACCATGATAACGATACCATACATGATAGCCAATCACTTCTTCCTCGTAGCTCACTTCCGTATGGACCTCACAGCGGCGTTCATTCTTGTAAGTTACCCGTGATCCTGAATTGGAATATCCACGATTCGAAATGTCATGTCCAACCGAGGCACCCAGTACCGCACCAACGGCCGTTCCAATCTGTTTGTTTTTCTTTTTGTGGCCGACGGCATTACCAATCGCACCACCGATAACACCCCCCAATATCGTCCCGGTGAAGGAGCGGTTGTCTTGAACTGGCTCTTCATAGCGTACCTGCTCGGTCCAGCACTCCTCTCGGGGGATGCGGTGTTCAATGGTGCGGGTGATGGGTTCCACATTCGTCACGTTTGCCCAATCTGCTTTACCGTGGTGTGGCCCTTTTGCCCAACTGACGGGCGCCAATGCCAGGGCAACGAGAACGGTGGGGATCATTATTTTTTTCATGGTACTTCTCCTTGGAACCGGTTTGTATATTTATGTTTAACCATGACTAAACAATAACGCCGTGAACCTGAACGGAAGCTGAACAAAACTCTTAGTTGAAAGTTGAAAGTTGAAAGTTTTAGGAGATAGGAGATAGGAGATAGGAGATAGGAGATAGGAGATAGGAGATAGGAGATAGGAGACGGATGGAGAGGAGAGTTGAAAATCGTGGCGGACAGTCTTTGTCCGCCACTATCGAACGTACTCGTTTGTCGAGATTAGATATCGAACGTTGTACGCAGTTTCTTCTCAGCCAGGGTGTTTTGCAATTTCACGTATTTTGGAAGACCGTTGTGCTGATAAGGAGGGTAGTCTTCGCCTCGAATCAGTGGCTCCAGGTAGCGACGGCACTCTGCAGTAATACCAAAGCCATCATCCGTAATGTAGTGAATGGGCATTTTTTTCTCTTGGTTGGCAACCTGGCTTAGCGGTGCTTCGCCAATGCTCCACTTATAGTGCTCGCCCGGTTCACGCACAATAATAGGCATCACGGCATTACGGCCGTCGATAGCAAATTCAACGGCTGCTTTACCCATGGCGTATGCCTGGTCAACATCGGTCGCCGAAGAGATGTGGCGTGCCGCCCGCTGCAGATAATCTGCAACCGCCCAGTGATACTTATAGCCCAGTGCTTGTTTAACCATGTTGGCCAGTGCTGGTGCAACACCGCCTAGCTGGGTGTGACCGAAGGCGTCTTTCTGGCCTGCATCAGCAACAAAACGGCCATCTTCATACTGTGCGCCTTCAGAAGCAACAACAACGCAGTAACCATATTTCTTAACGCTCTCTTCCACTCGTGCCAGGAACTTCTCACGATCAAAGGCCACTTCAGGGAAGAGGATAATGTGTGGCGCTTCTGATGAGTCTTTACCTGCCAGGCCGCCTGCTGCGGCAATCCAGCCTGCGTGACGCCCCATCACTTCAAGAATAAACACTTTGGTGGATGACTCACACATAGAAGCAATATCCATTGCCGCTTCTTTAGTGGAAATCGCAACGTATTTTGCAACTGATCCGAAACCGGGGCAGTTATCGGTGAACGGCAGGTCATTATCGACAGTTTTCGGCACCCCGATGCAGGTAATGGGGTAACCCATTTTCTCACTCAGTTGAGAGACCTTGTATGCGGTATCCTGAGAGTCACCGCCACCGTTATAAAAAAAGTAACCAATGTTGTGAGCCTGAAATACTTCAATCAGACGCTCATATTCGCGCTTGTTCTCTTCGAAGTTTTTCAGCTTATAGCGGCAGGAACCAAAAGCCCCGCTGGGTGTATATCGGAGGGCGGCAATGTCTTCTTTGCTTTCAAGACTGGTATCAATGAGTTCTTCTCTCAGTGCACCGATAATCCCGTTGCGTCCTGCGTATACGGTACCAATTTTATCGCTGTGAGCTCTTGCTGTTTCTATTACACCACACGCAGATGCGTTGATGACGGCTGTTACGCCACCAGACTGTGCATAAAAAGCGTTTTTAATCGACATTACCTTTTAGCCTCTAAAAGTATTGAATTCTGGCGCGCATGATACGTGATTTTTTAGTTATTTTCATGACTCGATTTGGGGTATTTCCAGAATAATTTCTTATTCTGGCCGATTGCTTTATAATTTCACCCCCTGCTCAGGAAGAGCAGCAAACTAAAAGGACGACTGACCATTAGATAATAGTCAGTTTCCGACATTGGCTTTAACGGTTTATTGCAACCGTAGACTCAAGGAAGAGATATGCCCCCTGTTGATTTAATTCCCCAGGCTTCCACTGCTGTACCTGATCGGCAACGCTGGAATGCCCGCCTGATGATTTCTGTTGCCGGTATTAATGAGTTGTTACGAGTGATCCGCTTTGAGGGCCGAGAAGCGATCTCGTCACTATATGAATACTCGATTGAAGTGGCTTGCGAAAATAACGCGCTGGCGTTGAATGACCTGACCGGTCGTCAGGCACGGTTTCAAATCAACGATGAACAAGGTAATCAACGCCTGATACATGGCGCTCTCTGTGATGTGGCTCAAGGCACCGTTCAGCGACGTTTTGCTTGTTATAAACTGACACTGGCTCCCCATTTTAAGTGGTTACAATTCCGCCACGGTAGCCGCATTTTTCAAGACCTTGATATCCCCTCGATCGTACGCCAGATTTTTGTAGATGCCGGGTTAGATAGCCAAAGCTACCGTTTCGAACTTACGTGTCAATACCCTCAACGGGAATACTGCGTGCAGTATGATGAGAGTGAGTGGAATTTTGTTACTCGCCTCTTGGAAGAGGAGGGTATTCATTTTCATTTCGAACAGAGTGAGCGGCAGCCGGTGATGGTTATCGCTGACCACCCGGCGGCATTTCGTCCTTTGACCCCGCAACGTATCATCAAGCTTCAAGCCAATAGTGGTCAGGCTGGGGATGAAGCGACACTGCAATCCTTTGTTTGGCAGCGGCGCGCCGGGCTTGATCAGATTACCCTGAACGACTACAACTACGAAAAACCTAATCATTCACTGCTCGCTACTGCACAACAGGGAAGTAGCCCTGCATTGGAATATTATCGG
>JBFKTM010000076.1:0-9104 GCA_041636295.1 Oleiphilaceae bacterium | reverse complement strand
GCGATCGTTAAACAGCGTGTACTTTCCTTTAACAATAAAAAAATCGGGTTCTCCCTCAGAGACTCCATTAGTGGGTAGTGAGGATATACGCTTATCATTTTGCCAAATAATAGCTATAGCCGCTAACACTGAAACGGCGAGAAGAAGATATCTTTTAAATTTGTCGCTGCGCACAGAAAATCCGGTTTTATTGTTGGTGTATACAGGTTGTGCATCCATTTATAAAGGTTAGTCGAGGTATTTGTTTAAAGCAGCCTCTAGTGACCCTTGTGCCTTCATAATAAGATCGCACACCTCTCTCACAGCGCCTTCTCCGCCGGCTTTGGTGGTGCAAAAGTCGGCATGTTGTTTAACAAAATCGTAGGCGTTTGGAACCGTGAAGCCCAGGGCCGCGTTTTTCATAGCAGACAAGTCCGGCAAATCATCGCCCATGTAGGCGACTTGGTCTAGCTCAATACCAAGATCTTCAATGAGCTCCTTAAGGGCAACCAACTTGTCTTCTCTGCCTTGCAAAAGGTGCTCTATTCCTAAGTCTCGCACTCTTCTGGCGACTAGCGGTGATGTGCGTCCGGTAATGATGGCTATATCGACACCGCTATTTTTCAGCATCTTGATGCCGTGACCATCCAGTATGCTGAACGCCTTTAACTCATCCCCTTGCGAGCTGAAAAAGAGTCTGCCATCGGTTAATACGCCATCCACATCCAGCGCTAACAGTTTGATGTTTTTTGCTTTATCCTGAACTGTGTTCATATCAAGTTCCCAGTTTCGACTCCACTGTGTTTGGAGTAATTAGTAGCCTATGGGGTTGGTTATATCACACCAGCGCGTAGCAAATCATGCATATTGAGTGCGCCAACGACATTTTGCTCACGATCGGTCACGATTAAGCCGTTGATTTTGCTCTCGTCCATTATGGCAAGGGCTTCGGCGGCAAGAATATCGGCATGAATAGTACGGCAGTTGGCTGTCATGACTTCATCGATGCGGGTTTTATGAATGTCTACCCCTTTATCGAGCGTTCGTCGAAGATCGCCATCGGTAAACAGTCCACAAAGCTTTCCCTGGTCATCGGTCACGGCGGTCATGCCAAGTCCTTTTCTGGAAATTTCCATCAAAGCATCACTTAACAGCATATTGTGATTAACTGAGGGGATTCTATCGCCGGTGTGCATGATGTCAGCCACCTTAAGCAGTAGTCGTCGTCCCAGGCTGCCGCCTGGATGAGAAAAGGCAAAATCTTCGGCGCTAAATCCGCGCGCTTCCAGTAACGCAATCGCCAGTGCATCACCCATCACTAAGGTTGCGGTGGTGCTAGATGTCGGTGCAAGACCTAGCGGGCAAGCTTCGAGTTCTACGCTGACATCCAAGTTGACCGAAGCCTCTTTTGCCAGCGCCGATGTGGCTGAACCGGTCATGCTGATCAGGGGAGCTTCCATCCGCTTAATGAGTGGAAGAATAGTAACCACCTCTGCGGTATTGCCTGAGTTGGATATGGCGATGACTACATCATTGCTGGTAATCATCCCCAGGTCGCCATGACTCGCCTCGCCAGGGTGTACGAAAAAAGACGGGGTGCCGGTACTGGCCAGCGTGGCGGCGATTTTTTTTCCGATGTGTCCTGATTTGCCCATACCGGTAACAACCACTCGTCCCTTACAGTCGAGCAAAATGTGGCAAGCTTTGGCGAATTGCTGGTCAATTCGGCCAATCAAAAGGGATATTGCGTCTCGTTCTATTTCAATGGCACGTTTTGCGGATTCGATAAATTGTACAGAGTCTACCATGCTTAATATCCGGTCGTTTTTGTCTGGTTACATGAGTGTTCAATGTTAAAATGCAGTCAATCGTTTTCGTATATAAATAGTGCTAAACGTCGGTTAAGCACTGAGTGACAACGAGAGTAAATACATATAACCGCTATAGGCGGCCAGTAAAAGGCAACCCACTCGACGCCCGAGGCGTCCTTTTTTCTGCATTATATAGGCAAAGGCTGCCAGCGCAATTGTAAGGCCGAGCATAACACCATAATCCCGTAGTAGCACCTCAGACCCTAGGGTTACTGGATTCAATAGCGCAGGGATAGGTAAGACCGCTAATAAATTGAACAGGTTTGAACCAATAACATTGCCTAGCGCGATATCATGATGGCCTTTTAACGCGCTCGCTACTGACGCAGCAAGTTCTGGCAGGCTGGTGCCTATTGCTACGATGGTCAGGCCGATAATCAGCTCACTCACGCCGAGCTCTCTGGCAACACCACTGGCACCCCATACCAATAGTTTTGAGCTGGCTAACAGTAGCGCCAAGCTAATTGTTAACTGGATGATCGCCTTGGGCGTGCTCATCGATGGTATTTCGTCAACTTCTTCGGCCAGCTCTGGTGCCTCAGGATTGTTTCGGGTCAGAAGGTACATTGATATAGCGAGTAGCGCTAACATAATTACGCCATCCCACGGTCCCAGATAGTTGTCTAGAAAGAGTGTTGAGACTATTAATGAGGCTCCTAAAAGAATAGGGAACTCTCTTTTTAACACCATGGCTTTCAATGGAATAGGGGATACCAGTGCGGTGATTCCAAGCACTAGTCCGATATTGGCAATATTAGAGCCGATGGCGTTTCCTACGGCAAGGTCACTGGCATCTGCAAGCGCTGCAGTACCGGACACTATCATTTCTGGTGCTGAGGTGCCAAAGGCAACTATGGTTAGTCCGATCAGCATGGGGGACATGCCCAAATTGCGGGCGGTTGAGACTGAACTGTTTACAAAACGATCAGCGCTCCAGACTAAAACGGCCAGACCTGCAATGATGCCAGTAAAAAATAGAAGCATAGATAATACTCGAAGACTTTATAAATAAAATTACAAATAGGAGGCGCGAATTGTGCGGAACTTGAAGCGCCCTTGCAACGCCAATTTTGCAAAAAACTCCAGACAGATTGCTAAGATTTGCTTTAATAGATGTAAGAAATTGATCAATTGGGTGAAGAGTTACGGTACACTTTGATGTCTCGCTGAAATAAATTATTGTATCTCTGCCGTTTTTAGATATTGTTGTTTGACGGTGGTTACGGCTAAATGACTATAAAGGTTCCGATAAATCGTTTCAGGGCAGGAGTTAGCTAGTTCTTATCCAGAATACCAAATAATTGAAATATGTTCCGTTGTGGGTTGGGTTTCGCTTAAAGCGCCTATTTATGGTAACCCGACAAATCAGTATCTTGATGGGAACCATTGTCGGGTTGAAACCCGACCTACGCTAAAAATGGTCATTTATGGATGGGCACTAGCTATCAACGTTAAGGGCTCTATTGTTTAAGCTCAAGACTTTAACGTTGAAGTTGAAGACTCTACTGTTAAAGTTGAAGACTCTACTGTTGAAGTTGAAGACTCATCGTTTAAGTTAAAGACTCTATTATTGGATAGGCTGGTTTGGATAACTATATAGAAATTCGCGGGATGTCCTTTTTACGAGGAGAGCGGTTGATATTCAATGATATTGATATCGATATCCCTCGTGGCAAAGTTACGTCAATCATGGGCCCGAGTGGCACAGGTAAGACTACGTTGCTACGTCTTGTTGGCGGGCAATTAAAGCCACGTACAGGCACAATTACCGTTGACGGAGAAAATATCTCGCGTCTGAATCGGAAAAAACTCTATTTAGCGCGTGAACGAATGGGAATGCTCTTTCAAAGTGGAGCGTTATTCTCTGATCTGAGTGTTTATGAGAATGTTGCTTTTCCTCTGAGAGTGCATACCAAACTGTCTGAGGACATGATTCGTGACATTGTGTTGATGAAATTACATGCCGTGGGGCTTCGAGGTGCCAGAGGGTTAATGCCATCTGAGCTTTCGGGGGGGATGACTCGGCGAGTTGCGCTGGCGAGAACGATTGCACTTGATCCTGATCTGGTGATGTATGATGAGCCGTTTGCTGGTCAGGACCCTATTGCTATGGGGGTTTTGGTGCAACTGGTCAGGCTTTTAAATGATGCGTTGGGAATGACTAGTGTGCTGGTGTCTCATGATGTGCCGGAGGCGCTCAGTATCAGTGATCACGTATGTATTATTGCAGACGGAAAAGTGATTGGTCAGGGGAGTCCAAAGTATCTAAAGGAGCAGGGGTCGCCTCTGGTTAAACAATTTTTACAGGGATTGCCCGATGGTCCAGTCCCTTTTCATTATCCGGCCGCTGATTATCGGACGGACTTATTGGCAGGGAGTGAGGGTGCTGGATTATTTTCGTAGTATTGGTGCGAGGGCCATTCATTCAGTGGCTGTGCTCGGTCGCTCAGGTGTATTTCTGGCGAATTCACTTATTGGTGTGCCAACCCTAAGGAGCGGGTTTCCACTGTTAATTAAACAGCTCTATTCTATTGGCGTACTCTCTCTGGTTATTGTCATTGTGTCCGGGCTGTTTATTGGCATGGTTCTCGGGCTACAAGGCTACAATATTCTGGTTGATTACGGTTCTGAGCAGGCGATTGGTCAGATGGTGGCGCTGACATTGGTTCGTGAGTTAGGGCCGGTAGTAACGGCGTTATTATTTGCCGGGAGGGCAGGTTCAGCTCTCACGGCTGAAATCGGATTGATGAAGGCAACGGAGCAGCTCACGAGTATGGAGATGATTGGTGTTGATCCGTTACGGCGGATCATTGCACCTCGTCTCTGGGCCGGTTTTATATCCATGCCTTTATTGGCCATGATATTTAGTGTGGTCGGTATTTGGGGGGGAATGTTGGTCGGCGTTGACTGGCTAGGCGTTTATGAAGGATCTTTCTGGGCCAATATGCAGGCATCTGTTAGCTTTGAAGAGGATGTTCTAAACGGCATTATAAAGAGTCTGGTATTTGGCTTTGTGTGTACGTGGATAGCTGTTTTTCAGGGGTATGACTCTGTCCCAACGTCAGAGGGGATAAGTGCAGCGACAACTAAAACAGTTGTCTATTCATCGCTGGCCGTATTAGGGCTGGACTTTGTATTAACTGCTGTCATGTTTACCGCGTTATAACGTTCGGTTGTAGTAGAGCGTTTAATTGTTGACTAAAAAGCGGCCCGTATTGTTATTGAATGGGTATTGAGGGAGGGGAAATGTACAAGCGGACAATCGAGATCGTGGTTGGATTATTTATTATGTTGGGTATTGGAGCGCTGGCTGTACTAGCTTTTCAGGTGAGCGGCCTCACAACCAATGCGGCGGCTGATACCTATAAGATATATGCCCAGTTTGACGACTTGGGTGGCCTGACCAAGCGAGGAAAGGTCTCAATGGCCGGTGTTACTATTGGTCGGGTCAGTAATGTTGAGCTGGATAAGGAGTCCTATACGGCACTAGTGGAGATGGAGTTGTATCGCTCTGTGGATAATCTGACAACCGATAGCACCGCCTCAATACAGACTGCTGGCCTTCTGGGTGAAAAATATATCTCCATCAGTGTGGGGGCTGATGAAGAGTATTTAAAAGAGGGGGATACTATTTTCGACACGCAGTCAGCGCTGAATATTGAAAAGTTAATAGGTACGTTTGCTTCAGGTAAGTAGAACTTTGTCTGGGATTTATTATCCAATGAAAGTGAAGTTATCGGGTGGGCGTAGTGAGATGGCCATTTGCCAGTAAGGTGGTGAAATGGTGGAAGTTGTTAGTATTTAGATTAAAGCAAAGATTGAGGATTAGTTATGACGGTGGCTTTTGGTCGGTGGAGTCTCTTTGTGCTCATGGTGGTTGCAGCCATTGTTGGCCAGCCTGTTATGGCTGGGAGTGTTGAGGATGATGTTAAGCGGGTTGTAGAGACCAATACCGCGATCCTGGTTGAAAAATTAAATCGTGAGAAGGAGCACTACAAGGAGAGCCCTGAACGTTTCTATAGCGAGATGGATAGTGCGTTGAGTGAAGTGGTGGACTTTAAGCGAATAGCGGCGCGGGTCATGGGGAAATATGCCCGCCAATCCAGCAAGGAGCAGCGAGCCCGATTTCTAGAGTCATTTAAGCGTAGCCTTTATGTTGCTTATTCCCAGGCGCTGGTAGAAAGCGGTGCATTTGAGATTAGTGTAGAGAGCGCTACGCTTAATCCGCGTAGCGATAGCAAGGCGTCGGTTGATCTGCTGGTGACCTCGTCCAGTGGGAATCAGTATCCCGTTGTTTACTCGATGTATCTGGCAAAAAATAGCGAGTGGATGTTGGAAAACGTCATTGTCAACGGAGTTAATGTAGGGTTGGCCTTTAGAGATCGATTTAATCAGGAGATGCGGGAGCAAAAAGGCGATGTCGATAAGGTTATAGATAACTGGTCGGCTGAAATTGACAGTCCGGTGGCCGAACAGGTGGATGAAGGAAGTTAATCTGGGGCTGGCGGTAAATAATTCGATTGTTAGTAGACATGGGTGTTGCCATGTTAGCAACTATGGGTGAAACCTAGTGAAAGATACTTTTGTAGAGTTGGTAAACCAAAATACGTTGGTGCTGAGAGGAGAGGTAACGGCCGCCAATGTTATGGATATTCGAAAAACAGGCGAGTCCATTATTGGTAGAATGCCAACTAGTGGGGTTGTTGAACTGTCGGAGTTGAGCTCTGCGAGTGCAGTAACCCTTTCACTGCTTTTGGCCTGGTTAAGAGCGGCTAAGCGAAAAAATAGATCAGTGGTCATCAGAGGGATGCCTAAAAAACTCTTTGATATGGCTCGTGTAAGTGGCTTGGAGTTGATCTTGCCATTTGAATTGGATGGTCACGCGGTATCGACTGAATCCAACGTCTAGGTTATCTCCCTATACCTACGGTTAATCTTTTTCTTTTTTAACTTCTTTAGCGGGCCGCTTTTGGGTATCATAGCCTATTTGCTTCGCGAAGATGCGTAAGAGAATAAGAGGCTTAGAAATGCAGGCAGAAGAAGTAGCAAAGATTCTTTCCGATTCACTCCAGGGTTGTGAAGTTACAGTCGCTGGTGAAGGAAACCATTTTCAATTGACTGTAGTCGGTGAAATGTTCGAAGGGTTATCGTCAGTCAAAAGGCAGCAGTCTGTTTATGCCGGACTGAACAAGTACATTGCCGATGGCACTATCCACGCCGTAACCATGAAAGTCTATACGCCCGCGGAGTGGCAAAAGCTTAGCTAGCGTGCTTCATGTCGGTACACAGATAAATGAACCCTAGTTCAGCCCCCATTAAATTAACTCAATAAGTATCAGGATATCACGTGGATAAGCTTGTCATTACCGGCGGTCAACAACTTGATGGCGAAATTCGCATCTCAGGTGCTAAAAACTCTGCGTTGCCCATATTAGCAGCGACACTACTGGCCGATGAACCTGTCAGTGTCGGTAACTTACCTCACCTTCATGATATCACCACAATGATCGAGTTGTTGGGGCGCATGGGGGTTGAGTTACTGATTGATGAAAAAATGAGTGTTGAGGTTCGGGCAAATACGATCAAGCACTTTACCGCGCCCTATGAGCTTGTTAAAACCATGCGGGCATCGATACTTGTTCTGGGGCCGATGCTGGCTCATTTTGGTCAGGCTGAAGTCTCTTTACCGGGTGGTTGTGCTATAGGTAGTCGTCCTGTTGACCTTCATATTCGTGGGCTGGAGGCAATGGGAGCTAGCATCGTAGTTGAAGATGGCTATATTAAAGCGTCGTCAAACGGGCGGTTAAAAGGTGCGCACATTTTTATGGACACGGTTACTGTAACCGGAACCGAAAACTTGATGATGGCGGCTGCATTGGCCGATGGTAAAACGATTCTTGAAAACGCGGCTCGTGAACCAGAAGTGGTTGATCTGGCAGAGTGCCTCATCGCAATGGGTGCTAATATCAAAGGGCATGGAACCGCTACGATAGAAATTAATGGTGTTCCTCGATTGCACGGTTGTCATTATGACGTGCTACCTGATCGTGTTGAAACCGGTACCTACCTTGTGGCGGCCGCAGCAACTCGAGGCCGGGTAAAGCTGAAAGATACCCGAGAAGAGTTGTTAGAGGCGGTGCTGCTCAAGCTTGAAGAGACCGGCGCGCATATATCGACAGGCAAGGACTGGATTGAGCTCGATATGAAAGGCAATCGTCCAAGAGCTGTTAATGTAAAAACAGCCCCTTACCCCGCATTTCCGACCGATATGCAGGCACAGTTTGTTACGTTAAATGCTGTTGCAGAAGGTACTGGTTCGGTGACTGAAACGATATTTGAAAATCGTTTTATGCACTGTCATGAACTGAATCGTATGGATGCCCAAATCAGGCTGGAAGGAAATACCGCGATTATCCAAGGGGTTGAGGTACTGAATGCAGCGCCGATAATGGCCACCGATCTTCGTGCTTCAGCTAGTTTGGTTATTGCCGGATTGGTCGCTAAAGGGGAGACCCACGTGGAGCGGATCTACCATATTGATCGAGGCTATGAGTGCATTGAAGAGAAGCTTCAGTTGCTGGGTGCTAAGATAAGACGCCTGCCAGGCTGACCTGCCGCCTTTGTGTTTATTAGTGAATTGAGTTTTAAGATAAGTTGAGAGAGATAAATGAGCGATACGCTGACAATTGCCTTGTCTAAAGGACGGATATTAAAAGAGACACTGCCATTGATGGCCGCAGCGGGCATTGAGCCTTTAGAGGATATATCTAAAAGCAGAAAACTCATTTTCGATACGACGGATAGCCGAGTTAAGTTGATCATTATTCGAGCTACTGATGTGCCCACCTATGTCCAGTATGGCGGTGCAGATATGGGGGTGACGGGGAAAGATGTATTGATGGAGCACGGTGCAGATGGTCTCTATGAACCTCTGGATCTGAAAATTTCTCAATGCCGTTTAATGACGGCGGCAAAGACAGAGGCGATGCCTGTAAAGGGCCGTTTAAAGGTCGCAACCAAGTTTGTTAATCTGGCAAAACAGTATTACGCCAGAAAGGGTATTCAAGCCGACATTATCAAACTGTATGGGGCGATGGAATTGGCGCCAATACTGGGTCTGGCTGATGAAATCGTTGATATTGTTGATACCGGTAATACATTGAAAGCAAATGGGTTGGAACCTCGGGAATTAATTCATAATATTAGTTCGAGGTTGGTGGTTAATAGAGCGTCCATGAAAATGAAGCACCACCG
>JBFKTM010000075.1:0-9109 GCA_041636295.1 Oleiphilaceae bacterium | reverse complement strand
TGATCGCTTGTTGAATAGAACCGCACGCCATAATATGGTTCTCCTTAATAAGGAACGCATCATAAAGCCCAATACGGTGGTTGTGACAGCCACCGCAGGTCACTGCATATTTTTGTGCGCGTCGCAGGCCTGGAATGGTTTTCCGGGTATCAAGCAGTTTTACATTTGTATGAGCAACCAGTGAGGCATATTCTCTACATCGCGTGGCTGTGCCTGACAATGTCTGTAAGAAATTAAGCGCTGCTCTTTCGCCAGTGAGTAATGCTCTTGCCGGCCCAACTAACGAGAACAGACATGTATTGGCCTCAACCAGATCTCCCTCGTTAACGTGCCAGGTAACCGTGACCCGCTCATCAACCTGCCGAAATACTTCATTGACCCATTTGGAGCCACAGATAACGCTTGCTTCCCGAGTGATAACCTGGGCTTTTGCTTGCGAATTCTCAGGAATCAATTGCGCGGTAATATCGCCGCTTCCAATGTCCTCTTTTAAGGCTAACGCGACATTCTGGGAAATTACGGTATCTAATTCTTCGATCATAGGTCGGTGTCTGGATTATCTGTTGGTATTTGGTTAAGGATGTCTGCAACTAGCTAGTGTTGGACTAATGTGAGTGTGTTGCCCTGTTGGCGCAGTTCCAATTGCTTCAATGCACTCATGCCCATTAATACACTATCCTGCTTGCTCATCGCGGGATTTATGCTGGCGCGTACATTATAAAGGGTTATCGGGCCAATGCTAACTGTTTCTAACAGAGTGTTATAGACGGTAATGGTTCCATTGGCGGTATTTGCCATTGAACGTCCGTAGGATTGCAGGCCTATTTTATCTGCTAAGGCTTGGGGTATGACGACGTCGGTTGCGCCAGTATCTACCAAAAACGTTGCAGAGTGGGAGTTAATAGTGCCGTTAAACACGTAATGTCCGTAGCGATTTCTCTCAAGTACCACCGTTGTGCCCGTTGCGCTTACGGACTGACCGGGTAATGACTGGTTTGGATTGATCTGTTTCTGCTCCCATACTCCCAGAAAACGAGTGAGCAACACCATGCCGATAATCCAGGCGACAATAGCCATGTTGCGTCCTGTCTTCTGAGGGCTCGAAGCATTGTGTTGCTGGTTCAAATCTGACATTGGTAAACAGTTAATTATGGTTATATTCGCGAAGCGACTATTGAGCGGTTCAATAGTCCAATAAGTTGTGGTTAATAGTAGAGCAATTGTCCGTTAAATCCTAGGGGGGGGGCTGCAGGGCACGCGGGCTACAAATATGGGAGTCGTAAGGTATGGAAATCGTTAGGTGGGCGTTTAATCGAGCGAAAAAACGAAAATAGGCCGACAGATAACAAACGGTTGACACCATTTCAGGTGGAAGTGTGAACTGCCTCTCGAAGTGACATTTCGTGACATTTGGTGACACAGATCGCCTATAAAAGATTGAAATTTGGTGAAAAAATAAATTGTAAAATAACGTCAAATAGAGTGTCCCTTGAGGATCATGTTGCGTGATCTGTGGGGAACCTGGTTACCGCTACTTAAAGTGAAAAGAACATGACGCATAATCATAATGTAGTTGACCTCAATAAAGCGAGAACCTCATCAGATTCGTCTAGCAGTGCGCGAACGCTGCCTGCCCCACTGTTAAAAGTACGAGATAATGTAGTTGGACAGCTTAAAATTTTGCTACGACAACTGTTTGATAATGCAGATGATGCACTTTTTGAGTTAGCCGATAAAGCGGGTTCAAATGGCGAGCAAGCTAAATACTTTGATGCAATGCGAGAACTCCGGCTGCAACGCAAGCAGATAGCGCTGCTTATGCTGCAGGCTGTCGTCAGGTCATTCAATCACGTTGGATATTTTAAACTCAGCACCACTCACAATACCGAAACGCCTTCCAGTCTGGAATCATTGAGTCTGGTACAAAACGATGAGTTAGAAGAGCGGGTGGCCATCGAAGGGATGGTTAGTAAGACGCGAAATGCTTGCGGCCAGGCCCTGGATCATTATGAGATGCGTGTTCACTCTCTCTTACCAGGTGTTGAGCTTGATCAAGCACACACTCCGGGAAGTCCTGATGCGTTGATTCATGGGTTTGTTGATGGATGTAAAGATCTGCAAATAGATATCGCCGCAAAACTGGTCGTTTTTAAACTGTTTGAACGGTATGTATTGAGTGAGTCAGACAAGATATACCAGAAAGCAAATCAGGCCTTGGTGGTCGATGGCGTGATGCCAGATTTGAAGCAAGTAAGACAAAATTCACGACAAACAAGGGGCTACGCATCGAGTGGATCTCGTTTTGATCAAGTGGATACCGCAAAGAGTGGTGCTACGCTTGATGGTGAAACCGGAGAAGTACTGGAAGAAGAGCCCGGATTATTTGAAAACTTGAGAGAAATGCTTAATGCTAAGGTAAACGGGCATTCAAATAGTCAGGTTTATCCTGGCCAAGGGGCCGCAACGTCCATGGCTGCATCTGAAGTGAGTCGGGAACAATTGCTGACTGTATTGTCAGGCGTGCAGCATAGTTTGCCTATGGCTCAAGGCGACGGAACCGATGTCGGCCTTATGAATTTCAGGGCGCTGCTGGTTGAACGCATGGGGTCTTTAGAGGCCGAAGCGCCCCGGTTGAAGCAGATAGATGAGGATGTTATCAATCTGGTATCGATGCTGTTTGAATTTATATTGGATGACAGACAGTTACAGCCCACCATGAAAGCGTTGATTGCTCGCTTGCAGATCCCCATGTTAAAAGTTGCAATGCTTGATCGTAACTTTTTCAATAAAGGTGGGCATCCTGCTCGAAAGTTACTCAATGAAATTGCGACCGCAGCGATTGGTTGGAATGAGAAGCCGGAAGGGCAGCGCGATCCGTTAAGAGAAAAAGTAGAATATATTGTTCAGCATCTGTTGGATGATTTTGAGAATGACTTTAGTGTGTTTGAATCGCTGCTTGACGAGTTTACCCGGTTTCAGAATATTGAAAGTCGTCGTGGGCAGTTGGTTGAGCAGCGTACCCGTGATGCTGAAGAGGGGCGAGCCAAAAATGAAGCCTCAAAAAACCAGGTACAGCAAGCCTTAGCTGATATTATCGGTATGAAGAAACTCCCTGAAGCGGCCCGTACGTTGCTTGAAGAGGGGTGGGGGCAATATTTGTCACTGAACTATTTGAAGCATGGCGACCAAAGTACCGAATGGATGAATGGCTTGGCAGTCGCCTCTGATTTAGTTTGGAGTGTGTGTCCGGACAATCAATCCCCCGATGCGAGAATGAAACTGTTAAAGCTTATTCCTAGTCTGTTGAAGCGGTTGCGGGCAGGACTGGCTGAGGCCTCGTATGATCCATTCAAAGCCAATGAACTCCTAAAATCATTAGAGGGACTGCATGTTGATGCATTGCAAAAACTGGCTATCCCTCCTGTACAGACCGTTAGTCGTTCAGTTGAAAATCGTTTGGCCGCGCCATCTGTTTCTGAGCCAGAGCGAATTAGCGAACGTCCAGACTCTATTGAAAAAACGAACCCTCTCGAAAACCGTCGTCCAGCTGACGTGCCACTGGACGCTGGTGTGCAGGCACCCGTCGAGTCGCCGCTGGATCAATCTCAGGATGTGCGCACTGAAGTCGTCGTACCATCCAATGATCTAGCCGCTTCGAAACCGGTCTTGTCCGTTGATCTGATAACGAGCGAAATAGATACTAAAAGTAGAGACTCATTCGTAACGCCGGTTGATCAGTCTACAAGCATGGCTGATGAGGCGGAAACGGATGCGGTTATTCAGCGTTCAGCCAATAACACAGAGACAGTAGATGAAGCTGCTTGCCTGACTATGTTGGAGTCACTTCGTGTCGGGTCATGGTTGGAACTGCGACAGGACACGAAAAAAGTGCGTTGTAAGCTTGCGGCCATCATCCGCGTGACAGGCAAGTATATATTTGTTGATCGTAGTGGAATAAAAATAGCGGAGAATGATAAAGAGGAACTTCTGGCTATGATTCGGAAAGGGGACGTCAATATACTCAACGATGGGCTATTATTTGATCGCGCTTTAGAGTCTGTCATCGATAACCTAAGGCACAGTCGAAGAGACTAGGCGAGGCAGGTGTGAGCGCAATGTAGGAACCCATTGCGCCTTATTGTAAAAAATGTTCTCCTAACCATGAAATTTCATTGGTCTTAGGCAGAAAATGGTTCAGGAAAAAATAATAGACGGCTGGTTAACAGGCACTCGACGTGTCACCTCTCCCAATTTTAACCAGCGTCCTCCTGACGCCAAGGTCAATCTTTTGGTGGTCCACAATATTAGTCTGCCGCCGGGCGTATTTGGTGGCGACCATATCGAGCATTTCTTCACCAACCAGCTAGATACCTCGCTAGACCCTTTTTATAAAGAGATTGAAGGTGTTGAGGTCTCGGCTCATCTACTGATAAAACGAACCGGTGAAATGACTCAGTTTGTCTCTTTCGCTGAGCGTGCATGGCATGCAGGGGCGTCTGTGTTTCAAGAGTGTGAAAACTGTAATGATTTTTCAATTGGAATCGAGCTGGAAGGGACGGATAGTCTCCCGTACACCGAGCAACAGTACCGCTCACTGGCCCGAGCCACTAAACTATTGGTGGAGGCCTACCCGGATATTGCTCTGGATCGCATTGTTGGGCATCGGGATATAGCGCCTGGTCGTAAAACGGACCCCGGTGATGCCTTTGACTGGGAAAAATATTTTGCCATGATGTCGGGTAGTTCAGATAGCTGAGTTGTGGCTGATCAATCCATTGCCTCGACTATTTTATCGTAGGCGAAACCGACCGACAACGTAACATATTTCAATTATTTGGTATTTTTGGACGCGATCTAACTAGGTCTTTTATTGCCCAATTCTGGAGGCATTGCTCATGAGCTTTCTGGCGCTGTTAGTCAGTTACTTCCTTCAACAAAAACTCGATTTATCGCTGAGCGATCGATTTGATCAAGCCTCTCTTAGACTACTTCGTCCCAAGCAGTTCTCGCTTTTGGTCGAAACCCAGTGGGGAGGAACTGTTCTGGTACTATTAATTGTTGCGGCCTACTACTCCGTGACCCATGCTTACTTTGTATATATAGCGTCTTGGTTATGGGGGAGTGTGGCACTTGTTTCAGAGGTGTTGTTGCTTCTTTTGTTGCTTGGGCAGCAAGGTTTTAAGGCCCGTTTGGGAGAGTATCTCGAAGCCTGGCGTCGAGGGGATTTTGAGGCGGCGGGATTCAAGCAGCAAACCATGTCTGGTGGTAACGCTTATCGTATAGAGAACCCTGTGATGATGCATAATGAGGCGTGTACAGCGTTGCTATACCATAATTTCAATCGTTTTTTTGTCATTATATTCTGGTTTATGGTGATTGGTCCTGCTGCAGCGGTTGCGGTTCGCTTGGTTGATTTACTGGCTCGGCATGCTGCTCTGGCGATCAGGTCGCAAGCCACTAAGATAAAAATGTGGGTAGAGTGGCTCCCGGTACGACTGCTGGCCTTCAGTTTTGCTTTATGTGGTGACTTTATCGGCGGAGTTCGATATTGCGTTAAATCGATGACTAACATTACGGTCGACACGTCGACCGTTCTGCTTGATGCGGCATCAGAAGCTCTGGATAGCCTCGATTTGAACCACGTTCTTGAGGCGACAATGCCTCGGGACGAGCTGATTGTCAGAGGGGAGCGCGGTATTGGTGCTATACGAGAGCTATTAAGCCGAAGTATGGCATTATGGCTGGGTGTTTTTGCGATACTTGCTATTTTAGGGTGGTGAGAGGTTGGAATGTTAGTTGTTATAGGGCTTTAATGTGGGAGTTAAGTCGTTTAAAAATTGCGACAGACTGTCTGCTAGCTCTTTGTTGGCAGCAAACCCCGGCTTTTCGAGAACTACCTTGCCTGATGTATTGTCCACGCAGACGACTTGGTCGTCATTCGTGCAACCGACAAACAGGGTTAGTGGAAGGCGGTTTTTTATTTTTGCAAACGCATGACCCAGCAGGTTTTCCTTCAGCATCTCTTCGTCATCCTGATTCCATATCTGTATAAGGCTAATCTCCCCCGTTTCATGAGCGCAGATTATACCGTCTGACCAGAAGCTGCTATAGAAAGCGATCAGGTCGTCATGAAATTTAACGTTAAGTGCCTTTTCTATCGCCGAGAAAATAGCGTCATCGGTACGTGGTGTTGGCTGCCACTGCACTTTGCCTTGCTCGTCAGGGAGGGTGGTAATGCAGGCTGACGACCACGTTTCATCCCACTCTATATAAGGCAGGCTGTTATTAAATTTTTTTGACCGAGCGATAAACCGATTAAAAAGGGTTTCCAACGCATCGTGAACAGGTAGGTTGTTAGTAGGCATAAATAATTGTACTGCTAATTTATCTGAATACTTTCATTGCTGTCAGGCCAGAGCCATGCAGCCCCCCGGACACCACTAGAGTCGCCATGCAAGGCTTTGTAAATTCGGGTGTTGACCTTATCTGAAAACACATACTTCTGCCACTGCTTTTCTATCTGTTGATAGATCGGTGTTATATTGGACATGCCACCCCCTAACACAATAACTTCCGGGTCGATAATGTTGATGACACATGCCAGGGCACGTGCCAGTCGATTGCTATATGCGTTCAGGCAGGCTCTGGCAACGCTATCACCCTGAAACCGATTTGCTATTTCGTAGGCCGACAATTTGGTGCCGGTAGCGGCGGCATAGTAACGCTCAAATGCAGGCCCCGATAGGTAGGTTTCAATGCAGCCATGCTTTCCGCAATAACATTCAAGGAGCGGTTGATCGGAATCGGTTGGCCATGGCAGTGGGTTATGCCCCCACTCTCCGCAAATGGCATTGGGGCCACTGATCAGCGAATGATGAATCACGATGCCGCCACCCACTCCCGTTCCAAGGATGACACCAAAGACTGAGTTAGCTCCTGCAGCAGCGCCGTCACTGGCTTCAGAAAGTGTAAAGCAGTCAGCATCGTTCGCTATTCTGATTTCCCGGTTGAGCAGTGACTCAATATCGCCCTTTATATCCTGGCCGATTAAACAGGTTGAGTTGGCGTTCTTCACTCGGCCATGGTCGGGCGATAGTGCGCCCGGAATTCCGAGGCCGACAGTACCTTTTTGTGATAATGTGGCTTCGGCTTCATCTACCAATGATGCGATCGCATGAAGCGTTTTGGTGTAATCGCCTTGCGGTGTGGGAATCCGTTTTCGGAACACCTCTTGGTGATGTTGCGCCAATGCGATGATTTCTATTTTTGTGCCACCCAGGTCAATGCCGAAGCGCATGAGAGATATCTGCCATAGTCTGTTTTAATGAATTACAAATTGAAATAAAAAACGATTTAATTGTTATTTCATCTTGCCGATAGTATATAGGAGTGTTTTTAAATGGTTCAGATCTAATATAAAATTTCAGTTGGAACGAGTTAAAGTCTGCAATTCTTAAAAATTAGGCTAGAATTACTAAAAATATCAAAAGCTAATAAGAACAAATTGAAAAACGAATGAAGCATTAAAAATAGCATTCGTTGGAGACTCTGTGTGAAAAATCTGTTATTGCCTGCTATGGCGTTAATGAACAGACTGACTTACGTTTATAAATTTACTCTCATTAGTGTTCTTTGGCTGATTCCTATTGGCGGCCTAACCTACATGTTGGTGAGTCAGCTAAACGTATCTATCAGTCGTGTGGCTAATGAAGTCGATGGTTTAAAGGCCTACAACGCATCTTACCAGCTGGTGCAAGAGGCAATTACATATAGGGATTACCGAACGGTAGCAAAGCTTCGTCAGATAGAATCGCTGCAGCAGAGCTCCATGAAAAATCGTAAACGAATTTCACTGCTGATCTCAGAGCTGGAAGAGAGTGACTTTGATTTTGATGTGAATGATGACTTGAAGAATCAAATTGTCAGTTTGGCCAAAGACTGGAAGCGGATGGCCACAGAGGACAGTTTCGAAAATGACTACGAAAATCAGTTCAAGTATTACGATACGTTTGTGCAAAAAGCGAGGAATCTGGTCGATACCACCGTTCAGGTATCGGGTTTGGCGCAAGATTCATCGAGAGAGATTCAGCTGTTATTGGAGTTGTCTAGCAGCACGTTTCCAAAGGTTAACGATGCACTGGCACGGGCGCGAAGTGTCGGTATCTTTGCGTTAAACGAAGGTACGGTCAATTACACCATGAGCGACATGCTCAATGAAATTTTTGATAAGTTAACCAGTGTCAATACTGCCTTGGGGCCCGCGCTTGAAGTGGCGTTAAAGGCAAGCCCAGAGGTGACAAGTAGGCTGAGCTCTCGCAGTGAAGCCCTAAAGGGGTCGGTGGCCATAGTGCAGGACACACTTGATATTGACATTATCACCCCAACACGTCTTGAAAAACCCTGGTCTGAATATGATGCATTAGTGTCTGGCGAGCTGGCAAAATTCAGCGAGTTTAATGAGCAGCTAATAAAGTATGTTGATGGCACATTAGAACAGCGACTTGATGCCGAAACACGGGCTCGAATGACACTATTTATTGTTTTGAGCTTACTTTTGTCGGTGATTGTCTATCTGTATATGGGATTTTCCGTTTCGGTTCGTTCAACCATTTCTGCCTTTACCAATGCCGCACGGAAGGTGGCGAATGGTGATTTAACGGTACGTTTGCAAAAAGACTCTTATGATGAAATGGGGGAGTTAACGACTGAATTTAATAATATGACGGAGAAGATGCATCAGTTAATTCAGGTGGTTAGTGGGACTGCCTCTGATGTTGACCTGCAGGCGCAGCGAGTCAACGATACAGCTGTCTCTAATAGTTCGGCTGTGCAAAAGCAAATGGAAGAAACTGCACAAATTTCTGAAGCGATGCATCAGATGGTTGAGACTGTTCAGGAGGTTGCGACCGCTTCTCAAAGTGTTTCTGATGCAGCTAATGTCGCCGACGAAGAAGCCAGCAAGGGGCAGTCGGTTGTAGATGAAACATTACAGGCCATTGATCACTTGGCTACGGAGATAAAATACTCGGTTGATACGATTAACCGGGTCAGTAAGGATAGTGAGGATATTAACCAGGTCTTGGTGGAAATTAAAGCAATCGCAGAACAG
>JBFKTM010000074.1:0-9192 GCA_041636295.1 Oleiphilaceae bacterium | reverse complement strand
GTTTCGCTGCCCCCAAATTCAGATTTAGGTGGGTTGATGCCCAATGCAACCAGCTTTTTAACCGCTTGCTCTTTTGCCTCTTCAAGCTCTTCTTCGCCACGGCACATCATGACCGGTTTCATAATGTCATCAAATAACTGAATCTCACTCATCAGCGAGTTAAATTCATTCGCATCAAGAAGATAGAGCATATCAGTAGCGGGTTCATAAACCATATCGACAATCTGCACCGTCTCAATACAACCGCAGGGCAGTATCGGATCATCGAGTGTCTGGTGAGCACCGGGTTCTACGGTTTTTAAAGGCCCGCCTGAAGCAACATAGGCCTCTCTCCAATAGGTTATATAGGGCTTATGTTTCGGATTGGCGGGGTCAAGCATTGCCCCTTGCAACTCAGGGTAGTGTTGATTCAATTGTCGATTGGCTGCTTGAACCGCATTTTTATCTAACGGTCTGGCTAATGGTACATCTATCATGAAGCACTCCTTGCCTGATAGAGGTCGAGGTATAGATTGAGCTGTTGCAGTTTTTCGGTAGGCCTCAGCTGAGAATTTTGAGTGATACGTTGTGCCCAACTATATCGAGGGTCATCCACGAAACGCTCACCAAAGTAGAGAGAAAGATCGAGCCATTGCTCAAACTCATTTCGTGTGGTGAAACCTAATTGCTCGCCTAGCAGCACTGAGCTATCCACAAACTGTTGAAGCTCATGCTGATCGGTATCGACCAAATGATCATGGTAGTTTTTCCTTAACATATTGGCCATTTGAGTCAAACTGGTTCGACGTCGTATGCCCGATAGCGCCAACCACTCTTGTTCACTAAATGTAACCGTTGTTGGCTCACTGACCAGATTTTTATATTGCTCGAACCAGCGTACTCGCCATTGTGGCTGACCGGGCTCTTTGTCTGCATAGGTAGCGATAGCCGAAACATCGCCCAGTCGGGAGAAGGTCGCATCATCACTACTGTATTCAATAAAAACACTGAATACGGCCGGGTCATAGTACCTAAAAAACAGCGTGGCACCTTGAGGGGATTGCGCGTGCAACAAATTAACAAAAAAAGGTTTTAGCCGCGCTATCTCAGCTTTAGACCAAAACAGGATGTAAGGGTGATTGCCAGCATTTTCAATTAACCAGTCAAATAGCCGACTTTCAGGTGTCACCTCGACCAGCCAAGGTGATAGTTCCAACAGTTCATGGTTGCCAGAGTGAAGAAAAAGAGGGTAAGCGGTAGGATTGTCTTCTAAGGTGTAGATCAGTGCCCCAACGGTCTGATAGCCTTCTGGAGCCCTGGCACCGTCGATTACCGCATAAAGACGAAGATCCGGTTGATCCAGAAACAGACGTCGAAACTGAAGTCTATCCATTACTTCATAGGTAAATTTCATAATCACTATTCCATGTGGTTCACTACTTCATCCGTGAAGTAGTGTTAATTCAGATGCGATTATGGCGAATCAAGCCTGGGCATTCAAGCCAGTCTTACTCGCTATCCGCCACTACTACAGCCCCTTCTGGCGATTCCGCAGCCTGCAACAACGCCTTTTCAGCCACCTCAATCAAATGGTCAACATGAAAACCGGCTTCAGGCACCAACGTCGCCAGACCGATTGAGGCGATCAATGTCGAGCCGGGAGGCACCAAACGCCTTATCTCATCATCGGCAACGGTTTTCAGGCGGTCACCCATGGCTTCAGCCTCTTCCCAGGCCATACCGGTAGAGATTACGATAAACCGTTCATCATCATATTTAGCAACCAGATCGATACCGCGCCGGAATACCTGACGTAACGCGGCCGCCACACTGGCCATGACTTTGTTGGCATTGACCAGACCTTGCTGATCCTTAAACTGCGTTAAATTGGTAATACCGATCAAAAACAGTGAGAGGGGCCGATGTTCTCGCTGCATTGCTAGCCATTCGCGCTCGGCGACCTCTTCAAAATAGGTGCGGTTGTAGAGCGAAGTCACGGAATCATAGCTGGACACTGGCGCTTCAATTTCGGTTTTCTCGAATTTGATTTCGGACGCCATCAGCGCTTCAATGGCGTTGATACGATCGCTAACATCACGACAGGTGCCGATAAAAAAGCGTTTTTTCTCCCCCTTGAACTCAAACGGACCACCGCTGATTTCCAGCCATTTCTGCGAGCCATCTTTACACACCGAACTCAGGGTAACCTGAACCCGTGCGCCCTCGCCCAATGCCTGACGAAACGCCTTGGCAGCGGTGGGGCGGGTCTTGCTGCCCAATAGAAAGCGCGACCCCTTATCAAGCAGTTCTGACTCGCTAAAGCCTGTCATCTGCTGAAAGGCTTTATTAGCATAGATAATGCGATTTTTAGGGGTGATGGCGTCGGTGATAACAATACCATCCCGACATTCGGCAAGTGCCGCTAGTAACAGTTCGGAGTCCACGGGAATCTACCAGTCAAATGGAAAACACTATTTTATCGAATATGATGCTTTATAGAATGGACTTAAATCATTTCACAGTGATGACAGTGTAGGTAACAGCACACAGTAGACAGTGTGCTGTGTGCTGTGTGCTGTGTGCTGTGTGCTGATGATAAGTATCAGTAACCCAGTAGTCCGGCCAAGAAATGGTCAACCAGCAATGCGACAAATAACAACATTAAATAGGTGATGGAGTATTTAAAGGTATTGATGGCGGCATGTGGCCGCGAATCTCTGATCATCGCAACCGCCCAGTATAAAAAGCGGACTCCCAACAACAGCGCAGAGACCAGATAGATCATGCCACTCATGCCGGTAATAAAGGGGAACAGGCTTACCGCCAGCAGAATCAGGGTATAAAGCAGGATTTGGACTTTGGTATAGGCCTCACCATGCGTCACCGGCAGCATCGGAATATCCGCCTTGGCATATTCGGCTTTGCGGTGAATCGCCAGCGCCCAGAAGTGAGGGGGCGTCCAGGCAAAGATAATCAGTACCAGCAACAGACTGTTGGGTTCAACGGCGCCGGTAACCGATGTCCACCCCAATAGCGGTGGGGCGGCCCCGGCTAAGCCACCAATCACAATATTCTGTGGTGTCGCCCGCTTCAGAAACAGCGTATAGACCACTGCATAACCAATCAGTGAAGCAAAGGTCAACCAGGCCGTGAGGGGGTTAATCTGGAACATCAGCAGTGACATTCCCAGTGCCCCTAGCAACAAGGAGAAGAGTAAGGCATTAGCCACCTCCACTTTACCTTTCGCCAAAGGGCGGTTGCGGGTGCGAGACATCAACGTGTCCACTTTGCGGTCAACCACATGATTGATCACCGCCGCCGATGCAGCCATTAAGGCGATCCCCAGATTACCGATGACCATCACATCCCACCCCGGTAATCCCGGTCGCGCCAACATCATACCAATGACCGAGGTCAGAATCATAAGTGCCACCACCTTAGGTTTGCACATTTCCAGATAGTCATGCCAATCAGCCTTTATGCCGGGTGTCACAACCACGGGTAACGTTTGCACAGGTACGGTATGGGCAGATTTACGGGACGCTAACGTTATCGCAGGAGTAGTTGATTTCATGAAGTCGCCTCACAGTTTTCGGCATAGTTGGGAGTAGTTGTTATTGTTGGTACTGCCGTTAGTGTTTGTGCGGCCGGCAGCCGATTGAGACACGCTAAATAGAGCTGGTAATTGAGGTAGACCATCGTCAATAACAGCGCCGCGCCACCTGCGTTATGGGCCACGGCAATCGGTAGCGGGATCAGCCAGAGTACGTTGATAACCCCCAGCGTCAGCTGCAGCAATAACGCGACCAAGACCAACCCAGCCGCCCATCGCAACGGTCTGGTACGCAACGGCTGCGTTGCCATTGCAGTGGCCGAAACCCGCCACACTCGCCATAGCATCCAGAGCAGATAGAACGTCAGCACTAGCGCTCCCAGGCGATGGCTAACATGAATGGCCACCCGTGAATTGTTGTCCATCAATCCGCCAAGGTAATTGGGGCCAATCGACTGGGTCAGGTTGAAGCCATTGGCAAAATCCATTGGCGGCCACCACTCTCCCTGGCAGGTCGGAAAATCAGGACATGCCAGTGCCGCATAATTTGAGGCGGTCCATGCACCTAAGAAGATCTGCCCGACCACCAGTAAAATCCCCAGTGCCGTCCACTTGAACAGACCACCCAGCAACGGAAGTTCACTGCTGATATTCGCGTCCCTCGCAAGAGGGGGCGGTGTTGCCCGATGCACACGAAGCGTATGCAGCAACAATAGCGACAGCGTGGCAAAGCCGCCAAGCAGATGACCGGACACTACTTGAGGCCACAGTTTTAAGGTGACAGTCCACATGCCGAACAATCCCTGACAGATCACCAGCGCCACCAGTAACATGGGAAGCTTTAACGGTACAGAATCCTGATGCTGACTCGCTGCGTGACGTCGATAGCGATAACAAAACACCGCCTGAATAACGATAAGCAGCCCCAGCAAACTGGCAAAATACCGGTGGATCATCTCCGGCCAGCCCTTTTCAATCTCTACCGGGGCATGGGGGAAACGCGCCTCGGCAATTTTCAGCTCACTGGCACTCTCAGGCACCGTTAAAAAGCCATAGCAGCCCGGCCAGTCGGGGCAACCAAGCCCGGCATCCTTTAACCGGGTATAGGCACCCAATGCAACCACACAGAGCGCCAATAGTGTAGTGAGGATTGCCATTCGTTTTAGCAGTGTCAGGGTCATATATAGGCCTCACTAACCGATATTCGACAATTTCAGTAGCCGTTTCAGGTCTTTCAATATGTCGCTGCCATGACGTTCTGCCTCATAGCGCAAAATCACATTTCCCAGCGGATCAACCACCCAGATATTCCAGGCGTCCGTTACACTATTGGCGGGTGTAAAGCGACCTTGACCAAACGTTGCCAACGATTCAGTATCCAACGTCATCAGTGAGAGCAGGGGGTATTGCCTCGCAATTGCCGCACCCGACTGGCTATCACCTTCACGACTGGCTAACACCCGTGACACCCGCTCCGCTTCCTTGCCTAAAGCGACATTGACCTGCCGTACGGTATAAAGCGCCTGCTGGCACACCTCGGTACAACCGTCATTGCCCGTCACCAACAGCACCCACTGGCTCTCACTCTCTTCGGTCTGCTCACTGTCGCTCAGCTTGTCCCACTTTAACGGTCGTGCATCGGGCTCATCCAGTGAAAAATAGTGGGAGAGTGGCTGCCCCTGTGGGTCAGTTGCCTGTAATTCGGTGATATTAATAGGCGGCCAGATAAGTTCGCCCCGGTTCGTTGACCCCGAAGGCACTCCCCACCCACCAAAGTACATGGATGTGGCGGCCACCATCGGTACAAACACCATGGCAAATAGACCCAGTAGTTTAAACCGATTAATCCATACGGTATTTTTAGGGTTCTGAGGTTCTAATTCTGGCATCACTACAACTCACTCCTGTCAGTCACTCTATTGTTATTGTTCTATTCACCACGCAGTTATTGTTCTATTCACCACGCAGTTATTGTTCTATTCACCACGTATTAGCGTTCGGACCGCCACAACCGTCAGAACGACCAAGGCCCCGGCAAGCGCAAACCACTGTGTGGCATAACCACGGTGCTTGTCTGGCGAAATCTGTGTTAGCTGCCAGCCGGTCTGAAAAGCCCCCGTTTGCTGGTCATTGCTCAACCGCAGAGTAAAGGGTAAAAGGGGCATCCCCAGCTCTCGTGCAACGGCCTCGATATCGAGCGCCTGAATCCGTTTAGGCCAGCCGGAGGTGGCGGGCTCACTGGCCAGTACAAAGGTCTGTTGCTCGGGAAAGTAAACCGACCCCATCATCGAAACCTCTGCGGTTTCACTATGGATAGTCGGCCACTGATCCCGGTACAGAGGGGCTTTAATCCAGCCCCGGTTAATTAATAACCGCTGCCCATCACGGGTTTTAAACAGACTGAGCACTTCATAACCCACCTGCCCACTTCGGGTACGATTATCTAATAACAGATATACGCTGGGGTCGTACCATCCGGTCACCGTCAGCGGTTTAAAGTGCCACTGTTCGCGCCGTACTGGTGATAATGGCTGCCACTCGATCGACGATAATTCATCCAATTGAGCGGGCTTCACGGCGGCACCCTGGCGCTGCTGATTTAGTTGCTGCTGCTTTTCCTCAGCCCGATCAAGCTGCCATCCCCCCAACCCAAGTAACAGAGGGGTCATCAACAGGGCAAACAACACCAATCCCACCACACCTTTTGGATAATGTTGCCCCATCAAGCATGCCGTTCTAGCCTCCAGACTTTTCGACCTTGCCATCCGATAAGCCAATTAACATCTATACTGAATGAGAGTGAGGCGCTTGAGGGTATTGCTACACTGGCCTCTGTCAAATTCTGAAAGGAAGCACACCATGCTTAAACTCCTGATCGTCCTGTTATTATTTGCCGTCATTGTCAGCCTGTTTAGCGGCCTGTTTTTTCTGATCAAAGATCAGGGCAAAACCAAACGTACCGTCAATGCCCTGACCGTCAGGGTCACACTATCTGTCATGCTGCTGGCCCTGGTCACCTATGCCATGATGAGCGGACAGTTGACGGGGAACCCCTCACCGCTGCCTTGATACCATCACAATACATAGACAAACACGAACAACCCAAGCCAGACCACATCAACAAAGTGCCAGTACCAACTGGCGGCTTCGAATCCGAAGTGATTATCTTTGTCGAAGTGGCCCTTCATGATGCGGACCAGCATGATGGTCAGCATCAATGCCCCCAAGGTGACATGAGCACCGTGAAAACCGGTCAGCATAAAGAAGGTGGAGCCGTAAATGCCGGAACGCAATGTCAGATCAAGTGTAGTATAGGCTTCGATATACTCTTCAACCTGAAAGAACAGGAAGATCAATCCCAACAAAATAGTTGCCGCCAGCCATAACTTGAGCTGCGTGCGATTATTATTTTTCAAAGCCTTGTGGGCAATCGTCACAGTAACACTGGAGCTGACCAGCAAGATGGTATTGAGTAGTGGCAGATGCCAGGGATCAATAACTGCTTTTGGGCTCGGGAACAGTTCAGGGTTAGGGTTGATCAGCAGCGGCCAGGTCGCCTTGAAGTCTGGCCACAACATTTCTGCAGGACCCCGATCACCTTCGCCTCCCAACCAGGGCACCGCAAATACCCGGGCATAAAACAGTGCGCCAAAAAAGGCCGCAAAGAACATGACCTCAGAGAAAATGAACCAACCCATACCCCAGCGAAATGAGCGATCCATCTGCGAGCTGTACATACCGGATCGGCTCTCTCGAATTACGTTACCAAACCAGCCAAACAGCATATAGGCCATAATCAGGGAACCGGCGAGGAATATCAGCCAGGAGCCTCCTGTCTCACGACCGGCACTGCTGTCATTCATGATTGATCCGGCACCAAACAGTGTTAGCGCCAATCCGATGGTCGCAATGATCGGCCACTTACTTTGTGCGGGCACATAATATGACTGTGGAGTGGTCATGGAGCCTCCTAAAGAGATTGTGGTTTTACGTTAGCGTCGGCATTTAAGGGTGATGTCTCCGCACCAGCCGTCACCGTTTGGATTTCGGTCTGATCAAACAACGTGTATGAGAGCGTCAGCTTAGTCAGATGTTCGGGTAGTGCTTTGTCCACCACAAACCGAAGCGGCATAGCGGCTTCTTCTCCGGCCTGCAGCTGCTGCTGGGTAAAGCAAAAGCACTCCACTTTATGGAAATAGTCGGTGCCTTCATTGGGTGACAGACTCGGTACTGCCTGGGCCACCATAGCGTGGTCGGTGGGGTTAAACACTCTGAAATCAACCTGCACCACCTCACCGGGATGCACGGCGACCTGAGTCACGTCAGGCTTAAAGTGCCAGGGCATGGCTTCATTGTTCTGAGTGACGAACTGTACCTTGACCACTCTCGACAGATCCACCTCCAGCTCACCCGACGACAACACATACTTGGGCCCTGTCTTGCCATTGATACCCGCCCACTCACAAAACACGTTGTATAACGGAACCAAGGCAAAACCAAAACCGAACATTGCTACCGTCACCACCAGCGCAATGATAACGGTACGTCTATTTTTTGAGTGCGACTGCGGGCTCATCGCTGACAACCTCCTTTCGAACTACTTAACGTGCGGGGGTTCACTAAAGGTGTGATAGGGTGCCGGCGAGGGTATGGTCCACTCCAAGCCATGAGCCCCTTCCCAAACCGCCGCCGTGGCTTTTTGCCCGCTACGAATGGTGCTCACCACAATGTACAGAAACAGCAACTGGGTGAAGCCAAACATAAAGGCACCCACCGAAGAGATCCAGTTGAAGTCGGCAAACTGCAAGGCATAATCGGGAATACGGCGCGGCATGCCCGCCAACCCCAAAAAGTGCATCGGAAAGAATGCCAGGTTCATCCCGACAAAGGATAACCAGAAGTGGATCTTGCCAAGACGTTCGCTGTACATGTGCCCACACCACTTGGGTAGCCAGTAATAGACGGCGGCAAAAATACCGAATATGGCACCGGGCACCAGCACATAGTGAAAGTGGGCAACGACGAAATAGGTGTCGTGGTATTGAAAGTCCGAGGGGGCAATCGCCAACATCAGTCCGGAGAATCCGCCGATGGAGAATAGAATCACGAATGCGACCGAGAACAGCATCGGTGTCTCAAAACTGATCGAGCCCTTAAACATGGTGGCCACCCAGTTAAAGACTTTCACTCCGGTGGGCACCGCAATCAACATGGTGGCATACATAAAATAAAGCTCACCGGCCAATGGCATCCCGGTGGCAAACATGTGATGGCCCCAGACAATGAAAGAGAGAAATGCAATGGCCCCGGTGGCATAGACCATCGAGGCATACCCAAACAGCGGCTTACGCGCAAAAGTCGGCAGAATCTGGGACACCACACCAAAGGCCGGGAGGATCATGATGTAGACCTCTGGGTGACCAAAGAACCAGAAAATGTGCTGGAACATCAAAGGATCGCCGCCGCCAGATGCTTCAAAAAACGCAGTGCCAAAATTTCGATCGGTGAGCATCATCGTTACCATTTTGAACATGCGCGCGCCGGACATGTCGCTGCTGAAGATGCCCCTGTTCGTGTGGACCTGGCTGATTACCGCCTACCTGCTGGTGGCGGTCATGCCGGTGCTGGCCGGCGCGGTGACCATGCTGCTCACCGACAAG
>JBFKTM010000073.1:0-9270 GCA_041636295.1 Oleiphilaceae bacterium | reverse complement strand
CTGCCGACCGGAATCACCATTCGCCCCCCATTTTTTAGCTGTTTAATTAATGGCGGTGGGATTTGCCCACTGGCCGCAGTGACAATGATGCTGTCGAACGGGGCATGCTCCGGCCAGCCATAAAATCCATCGCCCTGTTTAACGGTGATGTTGTGATACTTCAGCTCACGCAGTCGTTTTTTAGCTGACTTTTCCAATGGCTCGATAATTTCAATAGTGTAGACTTGGGCCACCAACGGTGCCAGTACAGCCGCTTGATAGCCCGATCCGGTTCCTACTTCCAGTACAGCATGAGAGGGCTCCGTATCCAACAGATCGGTCATTAAAGCAACGATATAGGGCTGGGAGATAGTTTGACCATAACCGATGGGTAAAGGGCGGTTTTCATAAGCGTAGCGACGAAGATGAAGCGGGACAAACTCATGGCGAGGTGTCGTTGAAATGGCGTTCATTACCCTGGGGTTCAGGTCTCGTTTACCGATATAATGGGCTGTTAACCTGACCTCATCGATGATCTCGTCAATCAAGACCTGCCGTTCATCCGACCGGTCATTAGACCATGCAGATAGAGGGGGCGCGGTCATCAATGCCCAGCCGATACTCCAACATAGTACTCTGCGATTCCAGCTTGTTAAAGAAGCCATCATACAGGCTCCTCAAAAATAACATGAGTCATTGGGAGTTTAGTCTCCACTCAATGTATTGCAATGTTTCCGGAAGATTCAACCAATGGATGTCGAATTTTAGTTGATCAGTCCTACAATACGGTCTTAACTATACGTTAATCAGCTAGGCTTCCAATAGGGATTATCAATGAAGGCAGTTCATCTATTATTTCTGGGGTGTTGTCTGTGGGCTTTTAACGCATGGTCGGCGCAACCTGTTGAGATTTACACTTATGACGAGCTGCCCCCTTATGCCTATCGGAATGATAACGGTGAGTTAACGGGAGTTTATATTGATATTGTTAAGACGGCTATTTCAAGAATGCCCGACTATGAGGCCTCATTTCAGGTCGTTCCCTGGAGTCGAGCTAAATCAGCCGCCAAGAGTGGAAAGGCTTTCGCGATTCTTCCTCCTTATTTTCATGCCCATGACTGGTTAACAGATACCCATCCCAGGCGACCTTATATTTGGCCATATTCGCTGCCACTTTACGTACAGAAAGATGTCGTGATCTGTGTTTCTGACGTACTCAAACAACCCAGAGAAAAATACCCTGAAGATTTTGCCGGGGTGTTATTCGTTATGTGGCGGGGAGATGGTCGAGCAGGAGAGCAGTTTAATTCAATGGTCGAAAATCGGCAGATCAAAGTCCAATATGTTGACTCTATATATGAAGCCGCAAGATTGTTGTCCTATGGGCGTGCAGATTGTACGGTGACGTCAAGGCTGCCTTTTGCCTGGTATATGGACAAACTTAAAGGAACTAATGAGTATCAATCATTTTCAAAAATTACCCGGCTACAGGAGGCCGGGGTTATTTCCACTAATGAAGGATATTTGGGTTATACCAATATTGATGACGAAAAGAATTTCCCTTTCAAAGAGGATTTTGCAATTAAATTTGATATTGAAATTTATAAAATGAAACGCAGTGGAGAGTTGGACGATATCATTCATCGATTTGTTGATGTTAATTTTATGCAGCAATTGCAAATAGAGTATTGAGGGCTTATGAGTCAACGCCGATGTTCGAAAACGTTGACTCTACTTGGTGCTCACCCTCCAAAACTCTCGACAAAAACGGGGATTTTTTGCTCCCGTGCGACTTTCTTGGCAGCACGATTAAAGCTTTTCGGGCCACAAATATAAACACTATCGCTACGTTCGCTTTCCAGCTCTCTAAAGTCCGCTGTGCCGTGATGGAAACAGACATTTGGCCACCGCGCGGTTAACGCCTTGGGCCACTCGCCTTGAGATAGATAGAGATGTAATTTCAATTGGCTGAACTTACTATCATAGTGATCATATTCATCAAGCAATAGCTGAGCCTCGATAGCATTGCGAACGGACCAAATGATGCCGAGGAACTCGGTTTTAGTGTGGCGATGTCGGAGCAGGTTCAAAAACGGTGTGATGCCGATCCCTCCGCTGATGAGCCATAGCTTCTCCTGTTTTTGACTCTTTACGCAGATACCCCGGTAGGGGCCCCGAATATCAACACACAGGGTGGATGAAGAGTGTGCCAGTAGTTTAGTCGTCCAGTCGCCAATAGGGCGAATTTTCAGGCAGAGGCTGCGGTCATTAATTGCGGTAATGGAAAACGGGTGCCACTCTCTCCCTAACGCATTAACTCGCAGCAGTATATGGTCACCGACGTGCGCCTTTAGCGGCTTTGCCAACTGTATATCCAGTTTGAGCAACGAGGGGTGGATTAACTGGCAATGGCCACTCAGGTTGCGCTGTCCCCGGTCGATTAGTCGCAAAAGAAACAGAGAGATGACCGGTGTAACAAGCCACATCCACTGATGGGGTATATGAATGAGTAACAAGGGGGCCACTACATAGGACAGTCGATGCGAGGACTGAAAAAGGTGAAAGTGATGTTTCCTCACCCAGGGCAATGCGCAGAGAACCATAACCAACATCAGGACCAGTAGTGAGATGCCGGTGCTGTTCACGCGAAACTGATTGGATGCCACGCCGCTATCTGTCCAGGCGGCGACTTCCTGATAGCTTACCAGCGGGATCCTGGGAATCGCATAGGTTTGGGTTGAACTCTGGCTATGGCACTTGGTGCAGTCTTCTTTCATGATGGGGCGAACCGCTGTTTCGAATTCGCTTTCTCTGGCCCCATCGTTAATCCACTGGTGGATACGGCTAATACTCTCATCGTCACTGACAAATTCGTACATGCCGGTTTTCATGGAGCGAATCAGGTCAGGCTCTTCGCCCAGCAGTGTTTCGGCAAGTGGCGCGTCAAGTGTTTGGTAGTAGTGTAAATACCCGATGCCATGGCCCAGCGCCAAAGCCATAACTGTATAACCCATCATGCGGTGAAGAAGTTGCAGTTTCTGAGAGGATAACCAGTGATAAAGTGGGGCGCGATAAATTAGATTGATCAGTTTTTTTAGTACTGGCAGCCAGAGTAAACAGAGCAATACCAGCAGTGCGTAGCTACTGCCACGGCCTAACCGAAGGGATGGTGTCGTTGTTTCGTTGGAGTTATAGTCTACGCCGATAGTGAAACGATAGATGACAAAAAGGGCCAGAGCTACCACCGCAAGCAGCGGCGGTAGCATTTTCAGGTGAGCTCGAATCATTGCTCAAATGTTAGCTTAATCGGCTTTTTGTGGAACAAGTGATTGATCTGTGCATTGTCAAAGGCGGTAACACCAAAATGATAAACTTTGCTCAGGTCGTTAAATTGTACATCCTGGGTGCTGCTGTTGTCCCAGTTGGTGACCAGTTGACGTTTGATTTCCAGTGTCCAGACGCCATTATTCCACTGACCATGGCCGGTGATATCACCACGACTCCCTTGTGACGCTTCGAGTACCATGCCTCCAACGATATCGCCTGGTTTAAAGTGATCTTGAAATTCGGTTTTGTTGTCGGTCAATACCCAATATTTGTCGTCACTGGGGGTACTGTTCATATAGGCCGGTGCGGACTTGTCTTTATTGACATTGTTCTTGTAACCGCCTGCTGTTTTCTCATCACTATGACGTCCCCAGCCCTTATTTTGGTTGTGGTCACTATTGATGTACTGGTCGTCTACCTGGAAAACAGGATTGGTGCGGGCTGACTTCCAGTGCCAGATATCAATAAAAGAGTCTTTTGCGGTGTAGTGGCGGCCCGCAGAGGTATCTTTTACGCCTTCCAGCACGCCATTTTCAGCCATGTGGCAGGATTTATCGCAGCCTTTTTTAGCAAACCCCTTTTGGTTGATGTTCCATAGAAAAGCAAACTTGTCTTCATAATAGGTGTTGTCGTGACCGGTCTGATCAAGCACTTTTTGTTGTTTCCAGCTGCCATCCTGCTGTTTTACCCACGGGAAGCGCTCGAGGCTTTTGGTAGGGTCTTGCCATTGCACCAAAAAGTAGAGGTACTGATCATCATATAGCGCCTTGAGGGTCGCCTCTGTTTCGATAATCCCCTCGTAGGCTGGGATCGGTTTATAGGGAAGTTCGTTCAGTGACAGTGTTAAGGGGGATGCTTTTGACCAAACAGAATCTTCTTCGCCATTAATGGAGGGAGGGGTGTCTGTTTTTGTGGCTGACATTTCGAGGGCTTGGGCAGAGCAGACCCATACCATCGACAATAAGGCGGTAACTAATATTTTTTTCACTGGTATTTTTCCTAAATCTATCTGAGTTCGAGCGGGAAAACGCAGTTTCATTGCGTTCTAAATAGCAACCTTTTCAATAGGATGTCTTTGAGGTGCGAATGTTAAACGTAGTAATAATGATTTGCAATAAGGTATGTATTGGTAGCTAACTTGGTTTTAGCCGTTTTTAAATTAAGGGCGAAAGGCAATATTAAAAACATAGCTGTCTTTCACTAAAGTATGGTGGCGTTAAAGTCAAAGCTGGTCTATTGTAAATAAATGTTAATCTTTGGATTTTTAACAACTTTTTTACAATTTATGCAGGGCATCCTGATAGAATGCTGAGATTCGGCTAGATCGTATTTAACGAGGGTTTAATGGGGACGGAGTTACCAAACATAGCGTCATCTGCACATGATGAATTATTGAGTGCAGTTGTCTACATAACAGAATTACTGAACTGTCCACACTCTCCTGACCGCCTGATTGCAGGTTTGCCACTGGTCAATCATAAACTGACACCAGAGCTTGCTGTGCGCGCTTGCGAGCGGGTAGGTATTGATGCCGCGATCATGGAACGCTCCCTCTCAGATATCGCTCCTGAAATTCTGCCCTGTATTCTACTGGGTGAGAGTGGAGGAGCCATTGTTCTGCAAACCTTAGATAAGGCTTCAGATCAGGCATTGATCACCGAATTTAAAAACGGACTTCGCTGTGACCGTACCGTTTCTGTGGAACTACTGACAAAGGACTATTCAGGGCTTGCTATCTATTTGAACAAGCGATTTAAACCTGAAGGTGTTCAAGGGATAAGAGTACCGAAAGAAAAACCCAATCGCTGGTTCTGGTCTACCGTATTACAGTCCAAAACTATTTATAGAGATGTATTGCTTGCTTCGATCTTTTTAAATTTGTTTATTCTGGCGAATCCGTTATTCGTAATGAACGTCTATGATCGGGTTGTGCCTAATAACGCCATTGAAACTCTGTGGGTACTGGCCATTGGTGTATCGATCGTGTTTCTGTTTGATGTCTTAATTAAGTCTTTCAGAAGCCACTTTATTGAAATCGCCGGGAAAAAAGCAGACGTTATTCTTTCGGCCAAGCTGTTTGCCAAGGTGTTGGGGATTAAAATGGAGGCAATGCCTGCTTCTGTTGGTGGATTTGCCAATAACTTGAAAGAGTTTGATAGTGTTCGGAACTTTTTCACTTCAGCGACGTTAACCACGTTTATCGACTTGCCTTTTGCCTTACTGTTTTTGTTGGTTATCTACTCTCTGGGGGGAATTACGGTGCTGGTCCCTGTGGTAGCTGCCTTAGTCATCATGCTCTATGGGTTTGTAGCACATTACCCTTTGAAGCGGGTTATTGAAAAGACACATCTGGCGGCGGCGCAGAAAAATGCCAACCTGATCGAAACATTGAGCGGTATTGAGACCATAAAAGCCTTCAATGCTGAAGGGCATCGGCAGAGCCTATGGGAGCAGAATAGTGGCTATCTTGCACAAAAAGGGATTAAAATCCGCGACCTCACCAGTTCAATCAGTAGCTTTTCGGCATTGGCAACCCAGCTAACGACAGTGGCAATTATCATCATCGGTGTGTATCAGATTCAAGAAAACCTGATGAGTATGGGGGCGTTGATTGCCTGCGTGATGCTAGGGAGCCGAGCGGTTGCGCCGATGGCCCAGGTCGCCAACTTAACCGCGCAGTACGAACAGACCAAAACGGCGCTTCAGACACTTAGTCAGATTATGGCCATGCCCGATGAACACCCCGCAGATAAACGGTTTATCTATCGCAATAAATTCTATGGTGGCATTGCCTGTGACAAGGTCAGCTATTGTTACCCCAATCAGAGCCAAACTATCCTGCAACAGCTCACACTGAATATTAAAGCCGGAGAGAAGGTTGGATTTATTGGGCGTATAGGCTCGGGAAAAACCACTCTTCAGAAACTGTTATTAGGCCTGTATTCGGCAACGGAAGGGCAAATTAAGGTAGATGGTATTGATCTGTCGCAGATAGATCCGGTGGACTTACGCCGTAATATTGGCTACGTACCACAGGACATTACACTGTTTCATGGTTCTATTCGTGACAATGTGGTGATTAAGGCACCCTATGTTAATGATGAAGAGGTGATTCGGGTTGCCGCACTGGCTGGTTTGGATGAGTTTGTGAATGAGCACCCCGAAGGGTTCGAGTTTATCGTTAAGGAACGTGGTGAGGGGCTATCGGGAGGGCAGCGGCAGAGTGTCGCTATCGCACGCGCGCTGATTAACGACCCTCCAATTCTGATGTTCGATGAGCCGACCAGTTCAATGGATAATCAGACCGAGGCGGCGGTTATCAGCCGTATGAAATCCTATTGTGCCGACAAAACACTGCTGCTGAGTACGCATAGGGCCTCTCTATTGGCGCTGGTTGAGCGTGTTGTGGTGATCGATCACGGACGAATTATCGCCGATGGCCCTAAAGAGCAAGTGCTAGAGGCCTTGCGCAAGGGGTTACTGAAAACGGATAGTAGAGCCAGTTGAACTAATGACTCGATATCTCTTGAAAACAACGGGTTTGGTTGGCAATGGCAAATAGATTGAAAGACGATTTAGACTTTATGGTGGCGACCCGGGCGGCAATAGAAGAAGCCACACCCTATAAATCGCGCCTATTGCTCTGGTCATTTGCGGCGTTTATTACGGCGATGCTGGTATGGGCTTATTATGCAGAAATCGACGAACTGGCCCGGGGGGAGGGCAAGGTAATTCCTTCTCGTCAGCTGCAGGTGGTGCAGAATCTTGAAGGGGGGATTGTTTCTGAAATACTGGTTTCGGAAGGTGCATTGGTACAACAGGGCCAGCCGTTGCTCAAAATTGATGATACGTTATTGTCATCCTCTTTTCAGGAGAGCCAGCTGCGCTATATTGAGTTGCTGGCGAAATCAGCCCGCTTTAAAGCTGAAGCTGAAGGTTTAAGCAATTTTGAGATACCGGCAGACGTTGTGACACAGTCGCCTGACCTGGCTAAGCAGGAGATGGAGCTTTTTCGTAGTCGACGCGTTCAACTTGAGGGGAGCCTGAATGTTATTAGCAAGCAGGTTCGACAGCGTGAAGAAGAGCTGCTGCAGGCAAAATCTAATCTTCAACAGACGCAGCGGCGGCTGGAATTAGCCCAAAAAGAGTACAATATTCTGAAACCGCTTTTTGATAACGGAGTGGTCTCTGAAGTAGAGCTGATTCGGGCAGAGCGTGAAGTGTTGAATATGGAAGGGGAGATCGCATCGGTTAAGAGTTCACTACCCCAGTTGACCGCAGCCATTGAAGAGTTAACGGGTAAGTCTGAAGAGTTGGTACTGAGTTTCCGCAGTGAAGTGCAGAGTGAGCTGAGCGAAGCGATGGCTGAAATGTCGCGTATTGCAGAGTCATCGGGAGCGTTGGAAGACAAGGTGAGTCGAACTATAGTGCGGTCGCCAGTGAAGGGCACGGTAAAGCAGATATTAATCAATACGGTTGGCGGTGTGGTACAGCCGGGAATGGATATTATCAATATTGTTCCGGTTGATGATGCGCTGTTAATCGAAACTAAAATTCGCCCTGCCGATATTGCCCGGCTATACCCAGGGCAGCAGGCAAAAGTTAAATTTACCGCCTATGACTTTACTATATACGGTGGTCTGGACGCCAAGGTCGTTCATATTAGCGCCGACTCTATTACCGATGAAAATGATGAAAGTTTCTTTCAGGTGAGAGTTAAAACAGATAAAAACTATTTGGGCAATGAGGACCGAGCGTTGCCAATAATACCCGGGATGACCACGCAGGTTGATATTCTGACAGGCAAGAAAACGGTACTCGACTACTTGCTTAAACCTATATTTAAAGCAAAACAAAATGCATTAACGGAGCGATAAAGTGATGCTTATCCACTTATTCAGCCCCGATGAGGCGTTGTGTGAACGATGGGAAAATGTGTTGTCAGGTGATTATCAATTACAATTCCATAAAACGTTGGCTGAACTGAACTATTGTCTCTATACCGATAAAAACAGCATTGCTCTAATTCATATAGATTCAAGTAGTGATGTTGAAATGCCGCCGAAAGAGACATTGGAGTTAGCCGCAACCAATGCCCACAAATTGGTGATTCTATCGAATACGCCAACAATGGAGGAAGGCTATCGGTTACTTGCTAAGGGGGTTCGCGGTTATAGCAACTGTTATACGCAAGAGTCTCGGTTACTGGCTGCCATTAGATTGGTTGAGCAGGGTGATGTATGGATAAGTCATCAGGTGATGCAGGCAGTTACAAGCCTGGCGCAACGTCATCAAGAGAAGGATGAAACAAATGATGTAGATGAGCAGTTGAGGGGCTATTGCGAAAAATATGATCTTTTTGAGCGCGACCGTGAACTTTTACTGCAGATGCTGAAGGGGATTACCAATCAGGAAATCAGTGAAGTATTGACGATCAGTGAAAGAACGGTAAAAGCGCGACTGGCATCGATCTATCAGAAAACGAATACACGAAATAAGCTGGAGCTGACGCTCAGTATCCAGAAATTTAACCGTAAATAATCTAAATAATATAAATAAGAGGTAATTATGAGGCTAATCTGTTGTGCCGGTCTTGTGGTGTTCAGTTCAATGGCGTTTGCTACTGATCTGAAAGAGACTGTATTGACGGCCTTGGAAACAAATCCAGAGATACAAGCTAAAATCAAACAGAAAGGAGTGAGGACAGAAGAACGTGAGAGTGTTTTCTCTCGTTACCTTCCTCAAGTTCAGTTAGCCGCGGCAATTGGCCGTGAGTATAGCGATAATAGTTCTACTCAAAATCGCGTTGGCGGCTCTGATACGTTAACCCGTAAAGAGTCATCAATAGCCGCCCAACAGTTGTTATTTGATGGCTTTGAAGTATCCAGTGAGCTGGATCGAGAAGAGATGCTTATTCAAGCGGCTGATTATGATGTTATGGGGACGTCTGAGCGTATAGCAATT
>JBFKTM010000072.1:0-9306 GCA_041636295.1 Oleiphilaceae bacterium | reverse complement strand
GTGGATACCATCACCGAAGAGGCTTACTGCGAGGCCTACCGCCTTTGCGATAATAAAAAGCAGCGGCTACACCAGATTCAGCTAATCGCCAATATTGGCAACGACCTTGATGTTTATGTCCGCAGCCGCCTGGTGAGTTTTACCTTAAAAATAACCCACTCTCCAGCCGAAATGGCGGGCCTAGGCAATCTACACAGTTTTTTGCGGCGCGGATTCGATGCATTTCACGAAATGGGCGGTGTTGATGAGCTGCTTGAGATTATTATTAACAGCGAACGTGCCATTTTAGAGGCGATCTACAACGGTGAAACGGCACCATTGAGCGCAAAAGCACCCGATAGCGAAGAACAATTAAACACCGTAACCGAAAACCTGGCTCACGCCACTGCTGGAGCCAAACAAACAATTTAATTGACCAGAATGGACAGGATATAGCATGAGCGAACGCGTCACATTAGAAATTGTTGATAATATTGCCGTTGTCACGATGAATCGTCCTGACAAACTCAACGCCCTCGACATGGCGATGTTTGATGGCCTTGCCAAGATGGCAAAAAAGCTGAGTAAGAACCGAGACATTAGAGCGGTCATCTTACGTGGCGAAGGAAATGCCTTCTGCTCAGGGCTGGACGTAAAGAGCATCATGAAGAACCCGCTTTCCGCTGCCAAGCTGCTGATTAAACCCGGGCGCAAGATCTCCAATCTGGCACAAGATGTCGGCTACCTCTGGCGTCAGGTTCCCGTTCCGGTTATTGCAGTAACCCAAGGTAAGTGCTGGGGGGGTGGTTTTCAGATAGCGCTCGGAGCCGACTTCCGTTACACCACCCCCGACTGCGAATTCTCTATTATGGAGATGAAATGGGGATTGATTCCAGACATGAGTGGCAGCATTACCCTTCGGGAGCTTATTCCGATTGACCTTGCCAAAGAGCTCACCATGACGGCTCGCATATTTGACGGCAACGAAGCCAAGGCAATGGGGCTGGTCACCCGCGTTACCGCGACGCCATTTGATGAGGCCATCAAGTTCGCCAAAGAGATATCCAAGCGCTCACCAGACGCCATCGCCAATGCCAAAAAACTGTTTAATGAGACCTGGACAGCCGATGACAAAACAGCCCTCAAATGGGAGACCAAGCTGCAAAAGCAACTGATTGGTCGTTTCAACCAGCGCGCCGCCATCAGCCAGAACAACCCGAAAGAGAAAAATCCAACCGCTTTCAAAAAGCGTTCTGTTTAGCCGACAAGGGGCCTCCGTTACAGACGGTGTAGCCCCTGTCTCTGCTAGAGCCTCTGCCCCTAGGTGGCGTGTCTTAAATATTCCATATTGCGGCTTACCACTTTTGAGCACATCTGAATGTAATCTACGATCTCACCGGCGGCTTCCGACTCATACCAACTGTCAGCAAACTCCCCACCGCGTTCATAACTGATGGCTAACGAGCGGGCATCCTCCTCTTGGTCTAACACTTTTGCGGCTAACCGGTTTCCCGTTTTACTCAAATCAGAACGCCCCACCAGCGAACCATACGCGTTAAAAAATCCTCCGCACTCTGCCAGTAAAATAACGTCTTCTGTACTGGCTGAATCTGCTGCCGATACAGGTAACGTCAAAGCCAGCAACAATGCCGCACCGAGTGAAGCCCTACCAACCAACCTTATCTTCATATTTTTCTCCGACTCAGTTACTGTCATCTGAAATACCGATTAAATCGCTACTCCAAAGACCGCCTCACTTATAAGCCTAGTAATTTATAAGCCTAGTAATGGCATGGCAGAATTACCGTTAACATACGTAAACTTTAGTATTGAGTTGGTAAGTTAGAACGAGGCAAGACCGTATCGCTGAATACTCGTTTATTGCACTGAACTAGCCTAGAATACCCTCTTCAAACAGTGCCCAAAAAGTGATGATCAATGCCGAATATTGCAAGCAAAGAAAAAATAGCCAAACGACGCTCAGAGATACTTGATGCGTCGATCGAAATATTTTCCACCAAAGGCTACCATGCCACCAACGTGGCCGACATTGCTAACCTGCTAGGGATTGGGCACGGCACCATCTATCGATACTATAAGAACAAGCGAGATATCTTTGACGCCGTCATTAACGCTATTCTGGAGCGGCTTGCCGTTGTTGTTGCACAAGATCCTCCGATAACCAACAGCCTGGACGAATATAAACAGCAATTACTCAGGATTTCTGACGGCTTGCTGGAGATCTTTCACACCGATCCAAGATTGGCCCACATCCTGTTTTATGAATCGACAGGAGTCGACAGAGAGGCAGTAAACCAGATCAATAACGTTATGTCGCTATTTTCCCGCTTTACCCAGGCGTATTTGAAAAATGGCCAGGTTAAAGGTTTTCTGCGAAGTGATATGGCTATTGATATTGCCGCTCGCATCATTACCAGCATGATCTTTGAAGCCGTGAAATTCGTGGCACTGGAGGAGAAAGAGCCAGAGGAGATTAACCGCTGGCGAGATGAGATTCTGCGTTTTATGATTGGGGGGCTAAAGTAACCCCCCTCTGCCATTGCCGATTACGGTTCTTCGCCATGCCAGGTCGGTGCTTTGATAAACACGCGAAAATCTTTGCTCCTTTTGAAGTCTTTAAACATATCAACCCATTCATGAAGCTGAAGATAAAACGGATTCAGTGATTTAGGCTGCCGCTCGGTAATGCCATATACGATCTTGCCTGCCTTCTCTTCAGGAACAAACGTACCGAACAGTCTATCCCAAATGATAAGCACCCCACCAAAATTGGTATCAATCTGCGCAGGATTACTGCCGTGGTGAACCCGGTGGTGCGAAGGCGTATTCATTATCCATCCCAACTTGTTCAGAGGGCTCTTGGTTTCAGTATGCAAGAAGAACTGATAGGCCAGATTCAATTCGATGGCAATGGTTGCCCAGTCTTTGTCGAAGCCTATCAGGGCGATGGGTACCCACCAGATTACCCAGGCACCATTGAACAACAGCGTGAAGTTTTGTCGCAGTGCCGTGGAGTAATTCATCCGCTCTGACGAGTGATGAGTCACATGGGCCGTCCAAAACCAGCGTATTTTATGCATAAAAAAATGCATAAACCAGAATGCAAAATCACAGATGATAAAAATCAGCAGCACACTAAACAAGCCATGAACGGGCTGATACTGGAAGCCAAACTGATACACCCAGTCATAAAAAAAACGAATAAACACCGCCACCGCGATACCATCGACTATTTTATAATTAAATCCCATCGTCAGGTTGGTTAATGTCTCTTTGAATGAGTAACTGTCTTTCAGACCTTTACGGTGGCAGTACCACGCCTCGATCAGAATAATCGCCACAAACAAGGCTCCAAAGCCCACTATAAACATCACCGCATGAATAACATCATTCACATTTCCACCCTCTTTATGCTTATTGTTTTAAAGAACCGTTTTACTGACCCATTTTGCCTTATTCACACAAAACATAATTGACATTTATCGCCACTCTATTTGACATTTATCGCCATACTCACAACAATTATCGCCACATCCACAACAATTATCGCCCTATTCACAAGGGCGCGAACAAATCATGAGAGCCGCGTTATGAAGGGTGCCTATGTTGCTGGAGACCTCACTGGCTTACTGCAGACCTATCTAGACAATGAAAACCTTGATGCCTCCGAGTTACGGCAGGTTCTCGCTACCTATCCGGCCAATAGTCGAATGCCGATGACACTATGGTGGGAGCTATTGGAAAAGATACAGGCTATTGAGAAAAGGCCCGCATTAGGGCTACGCATAGGCAGCTGTGTACGTCCGCAGCATTCGGGCGTTCTGGGGTATCTGATTATGTACTGCCAGACCTTGGGCGAGGCACTGATTCGTTTCAAGCGCTATCAATCACTGCTGCACAACTTTTCTGAAGTCCAGCTTGCGACTACCTCAACCAGCCTAACGATGAGCTGGGATGTCAAACAGGGCCACTCAACCCAACTCTCAGACGAAGTGTTTCTCTCTGCCCTGATGACCTTTGTCAGAGAGATTACCAACCGCGCAGACCTCAAACCACTGTCGGTACATTTCAACCATACCGTTGATTACGACGCCCAATACTACCAGACAACAATGGGCTGCCCCGTCGCTTTCGGCCAAGAACGTGTCGCCATTGAGATTCCTATCGATATTCTCAGCCTGCCAGTCAACACCCGCGACCCCTATCTGCTGGATCTGCTTGAAAAACACGCAGGAGCACTGATTGCCCCGCAGGAGCAGGATGATCAATTTATGGCCTTGCTACAGAAGCGGGTGGTCGAGTCACTGTCGCAAGACAACCCTACCCTCAACTTCATCGCTAAACGGTTAAATATATCGGCGCGCACGCTGCACCGTCGACTGGCGTCTCGGGGCATGAATTTTAAACAGTATTTGCAAGAGACCAAAGAGCGTCTGGCGTACCTCTACCTTAAAGATGCCTCGCTCAGCCTCAGTGAGATTGCCTTTCTTCTGGGCTACTCAGAACATAGCGCTTTTACCCGCGCCTTTAAACAGTGGCATGGGGTAACACCCAAGGCATTTCGTTTACAGTGGCAACAAGGTACAGGTTTCCCCCCTGATTAACTAGTTTGCATCCAGAAACGTTCTTTCGTCATCCTTCGGCTTCAAGGTGAATTGCGAAGCAAGAGAAGGCCGCCTGGGCGGGACCGAAGGATCCACAAGTCGTTGATATTAATGGATCCTGTGATCAAGTCACAGGATGACGACGGAGAATTGATTCGTTGTAGGTCGGGTTTCGCCTAGAGCGCCTACTTTTGGTAACCCGACAAATCAGTATCTTAACGGTAATCATTATCGGGTTAAAACCCGACCTACGCTAAAAATAGTCGTTTCTGGATGAGCACTAACTAAAAAAGTGCCCCCCCGTCATTCTGCGACTAAATCGCAGAATCTATGAATCCGAAAAGTGGACGCTAAGGGGTCTAGGAAATGTAGTTGGGAAACGTAATTAGGAAACGTAGCTAGGAAATATAAAACGTAAAAATGAATAGAGCAGCAGACGAAGTCTGCCACCCTACGATGATGTGCGATCTAATAGCGATACTCACCGGCTTCAATATCTTTTTGAATATCAGCCGTCATCTCGACATAAGAGTCCGCTTTGGGTAGCCAGACATACACAGGGTTATCCTGCTTGGTCAAATCAAAACCGGCATCTTTTAACGGGGCCTTTTTGTGTTTAAAAGTGCCTGTGGTCTCCATTCCCTCACTGATACGCAAAAAGACAGGAATCGCGAAGTGCGGCAGCTCCTGCTTTAGATGATCGAGTAATGATTTGAAATCAAATTCAGACTCATCACAATCGAGGCGAATTGAAGCCATGCCAGCACGACCATTGGTATTGGGAATCTCCACGCCGTATACCACCGTTTCGCTGACATGTTCACAACTATCAACAATATGCTCTACTTCGGTGGTCGATACGTTTTCCCCTTTCCAGCGGAAGGTATCACCCAGGCGATCGACAAACTGGGCATGTTTAAAGCCAAGATCTCGCATGAGATCACCGGTATTAAACCAGGCATCCCCCTTTTTAAAGACATCGCGCATGATGCACTCTTCAGTCTTTTTAGGGTCGGTGTAACCATGAAAGGGTGTTTTCTCGGTAATTTCACCGATCAACAGCCCTGCCCCACCTTTTTTCACTTTTCGCATGAAACCATTGCTGCCACGGACCGGCGCATCAGCCTCCTTGTCATACTCAACAATGGCATAGGGGAAAGGCGAGATGCCGACGGTATTGTCAAAATTCAGTACATTGGTAAAACCAATATTACCTTCGCTGGAGCCATATAACTCCATCACCTTTTCAATACCAAAACGACTCTTGAACGCTTTCCAGATACTCGGGCGAAGCCCATTACCCACGATAATACGTACCTTGTTATTCAGATCATTCTTATCGGCAGGCTGATCCATCAAATAACGACAAAGCTCGCCCACATAGCCAAAAGCGGTGGCATCGTAACGACGAATATCCTCCCAAAAACGACTCGCACTGAATTTACGCGCAACCACCAAGCCGGCATTACCCGCCAGAATAGAGCCCCAACAGACGGCCATCGCAGTCGCATGGTAAAAGGGAAGTGTGACATACATACGGTCGGTAGGCTTCAGTTGCAGCGCCCCAAAACCGAACGCGCAATAGGTTTTCATAAAGCGACCATGGTTAAAAATAACCGCCTTAGGCAGCCCGGTTGTGCCCGAGGTATAGATATAAAAGCAGGGATCTTCACTGAAGACCTGGCGAGTCTCCGGCAGGTTGCTTTCAGAAAATCCATGGATCTCTTCCGCCAGATTAAGCCATCCGGCTGGGGCCTTACCAGGGTCTTTCAGGGTGTCCTGATCCGCCAGATAGTAGTGCCCCTCTTGAGGAACAACCAGATCAGCCTTTACTTCATCAAATGCTTCGACCAGCTCTTCACCCACAAACGCTACTTTCGGGCTGACCAGATTGATACTGTGAGTCAACACCTTACCCCGTTGCGATGTATTGATCAGCGCATTGATCGCGCCAATCTTTGCGCATGCGGTAACACAGGCAAACAGCTCAGGGCGGTTTTCAATCAGAATCGCCACTGTATCGCCCTTCTTTACGCCTTTTTTAAGCAGGTAGTGTGCAATGCGGTTAGCCCACGCATTAAACTCACTGTAGGTTAAGAAGGTATCCTGATAGATAATGCCATGACCATTAGGATTCTTCTTAACGGCTTCCTCGACACAAAGTCCCAGGCCGACCGGCTTACTTTTGTTGGTATTGTTGCCAATCCTCACGCCTTTGATCGTACCTGGCAAATTTGCCAACAAGCTAGGTAAATGAGAGATGAACTTAGGTAGGGTTATTACATCAGACTGACTCATAAAGGCTCCATTCTGTAATTATTGTTGGGGAGGTGAAATCCCTTTTCTAAACTTACCGATAGTATAGGTTAGCCTCCGTATCAACAATGGTTAAAATGACCAAAGCCACTGTCTAAAAAGGCAGTACCCCCTACCCGCAATGTTTGTTACTTATTTTAAATAGCTCGTGTTTACATCGACTCATGTGTAGTGCAATGTCGTACCACAGGGTTGGCATGCATGGCTGTTTAACTATCGCCTTCCAGCAAACCATCCAGATGATTATGTATTTCCTGTTCAATGCGCCCCTTAAAAGGCCTTAGCAACAACCCCAATTCAAGTTTCACATGAATAACGGTGGGCTCTACTGTTAGCTTACCTTTCGCACCACTCCGCTTAAATGTCAACGTATCACCACTCCAGGTATACGCAACATCAAAACGTTCAGACAGACTTTTGGCTAAATCATCAGCCGTTGCAATGGCATCATCATGATTTAACGTGTGGTGGCGCGTAATATCAATTACAGACATAAAACTCCTGCTGTTGTTAGGGCTTTGGGGGATGCACGAAACGATAAAGGTATACAGCCGTTAAACTGAGATATCAATTAATGACGGGCATCTCGAAAATTTATGTCTGCTATTGTATTCCAAAATTGACATAAAAAAAGACATTGCATTAATGTGACGTTAGAATACAGCTCAATTATCATGACTTTGAAGACGAGAACGCCGACAGAGGCCCCTTTATGTCCAACATCAATGTATCTGAAACAACCGATTCCAAAGCCACCTCATCAGCAAGCAGCGCGTCTGACTCAAAAACCCATTTTGGTTATCAGCAAGTTCCGGTTGAACAGAAAGTAGAACGCGTTGCCGACGTTTTTCATTCGGTTGCCAGCAAATATGACATAATGAATGACCTCATGTCGATGGGAATACACCGTCTCTGGAAGCGCTTTACCATCGAACTCAGTGGTGTAAGGAAGGGGCACACCGTGTTGGATCTCGCCGGTGGAACAGGTGATCTCACCATGAAGTTCTCCGATATTGTTGGCCCTGAAGGCACCGTGGTGCTGGCAGACATTAATGAGTCCATGCTCAAGGTTGGCCGTGATCGCTTAATGGACAAAGGCTACGCAGCCAACATTGAAATTGTGCAGGCGAATGCCGAAGAGCTGCCATTCCCCGACAACCACTTTAACTGTGTCAGCATCGCCTTTGGCTTGCGAAATGTTACCGACAAAGACAAAGCCCTCAGATCAATCACCCGCGTACTGAAGCCCGGTGGCAAGTTATTGATTCTGGAGTTTTCAAAACCCAACAACCCTATGCTTAGCAAAGCCTATGACCTCTACTCTTTCACCGCTCTTCCAGCGATGGGCAAGTTAATTGCGGGGGACAGCGAGAGCTACAAGTATCTGGCAGAGTCCATTCGCATGCACCCTGATCAGGAAACGCTAAAGGGCATGATGGAAAATGCTGGGCTGGTCAACTGTCGTTATCATAATATGACCGGTGGTATTGTGGCGCTGCACGCGGGAGTCAAACCCTAAGATGAAGCTGGACCCTTCGCTGATCACAGCAGCAACAGCCACGGCGGAGACTATTGTTAATCGTGCTTTGGCACTAGATCCTATGGCGCAAGCCAAAATAGAGGGGCTTGAAGATACTGTCATTAAGCTGTTGCTTACACCGCTGACGATAGCCATTACAGTGCAGGCTCAAAATGGCCGTTTGATTGTCTCCGGCATTGACGATAAATTCACCCCTGCCGACATTGACGTAACACTGGAAGGGTCGCCACTGGCGCTGTCCCGATTGGTGTTGGAGCAAGACAAAGACCGCCTTATTCGCTCGGGTGACATTAGGTTAACCGGTAACGCCGAAAAAGCACTTCAATTTCAGGCGTTGTTAGCAGACCTGGAACTGGACTGGGAGAGTGCCCTCGCGGAGATCATTGGTGATATTCCCGCTCACTTTATCGGTCAACGCCTGCGCAGCGGTTTACAGTGGGGCAAGCAGACCCATCAGAGTTTGCTTGCGAACATTGAAGAGTATCTGCATGAAGAGAGTCGAGCACTGCCAACCACATCCGAACTGCAAGCACACTTTTCGGCTATTGACGACTTACGGCTTGCGACAGAGCGACTCGATGCCCGACTGACTCGGTTGAAGGCCCTTAGTCTCGAACAAGGTCAGGATTCACCAGAGCCTGATCAGAAATCATCGAATTAATACCGTCCACCATCAAATAACGAGCCGCTTGTGTCACGCATTCAACGACTAATAAAAATTATCTGGGTAATTGGTAAATACCGACTGGATGAGTTTCTACCTCTGACTCACCTCCCCCTCTACCTACGCGTATTATTAATGCTTGCTCCCTGGCATCTTTTCCCCAGCCCGAAGCAGCCTCGCGG
>JBFKTM010000071.1:0-9313 GCA_041636295.1 Oleiphilaceae bacterium | reverse complement strand
CGGACTTTACGGGACAACCAGCAGTTCAGTGATGCTGATGGTGTGGCCGAAGAGTTAGGTATATCGTCTGCTACCTGGCCAATATTCGGCATCGTCTGGGATTCAGGTGAAGTGCTCGCGAATCTGATGATGGACTATACCATCAAGGACAAGCGAATACTGGAAGTAGGTTGTGGAATCGCACTGGCCAGTTTGATGTTGAATCACCGTGAAGCGGATATTACCGCCACAGACTATCACCCGGAAGCCGGTAACTTTCTGGCGGAGAATGTGTTGTTGAATAAAGGGAAAGCGATACCCTTTGTTCGTACCGGGTGGGAAGACGACGATAGTGGTCTTGGTGAGTTTGATGTGGTTATTGGCAGTGACCTACTGTATGAGCGTGAGCATGTTGAGCTATTGGCGGCTTTTATCGAACAGCATGCGAAATCAACCTGCGAAGTCATTCTCATTGATCCGGGGCGCGGCCATCATGCGCGCTTCAGTAAGAAAATGGTCAGTTTGGGGTACGTTCATAGTCAGAGTAAACCCGAAAACTCAGACTACCTGTCGCAACCGTTTCGCGGTCAGGTGCTACGTTATCTTCGATAGCATTCCGATGAGGATGTGAGTCTTAACATCCTCCTCAACTTTCTCCTTAACTGCCTCATCATTACTTCCCCCTCACTCAAATCGCTTATGTTCCGCTACGGCGGTCAAGTATTCCGGTAGCTTATTCTGCATTGGGTGTTCAGCAAACTTTTGTTTGATAAAAGTGAGGTAGGTGGACGCTTTAGCCCACTGCTGTAAACCGTTAGCCAGTGTTTTGGCGACCACCAGATAGGTGTCGGGAAGTTTGTCGAAGGTGTCGAAGCGGCGGTGCATATCTTTCACCAAGACCAGAATTAGACGGTACTCTCCCTGATGATAGAGTTGTTGGGAGAGCTGAAAAATAAGTTCGGGGTCTTGCAGCTGAAACTGAGAGTTATGCTTAAGCAGCGTTTTTAGTAATACCGCCGATTTTTCAGGCGTGTTATTGCTGACAAACAAACGCAGAATCGGTTGTGCGTATTTACTCAGCTTCTCCTTGTTTTGAGAAGCCCACAACAACTTGTAGAGCTGTTCTCGACGGATAATATGATTCGGATTTTTCTTCAGTTCCTCTTCAAGAATGCCGAGCACGGTATCGTAGCGTCCCTCTTTTAAATTGATGTCGATATCGGCATCAACACGCAAACTCCTGTTTTGAATCATTGAAACCGGTTCAGCCTCGCCTTCATGCAAATCGGCGGCGTAGTCTAGTCGGTCTTGATACTGAAAAAGAATGTAGCCCAGCATGTGGAATACGATCACCATAAAATAGCTGAATAAAAAGCCCGAAACCGGGTGAGCGATCATCATGGGGAAGTGTTGAAATACAAAATCCTGTGCCGCCGTGAGTGCGAAGAAAAGCAGTACCAGGTGGCCGTACAGCACCATATAAGGCCAGCCAATAGCCCCCATTAACGCCAGTAGCCGCAACGGATTAATGGCATCGGCTATATTTTTCTCCAGCGCTAAAATGATCACACTGGCGGGAAAACTCAACAGTAAGAAGGCTGAGGCAATAAATGCCAATACCGGGCCGCCAAGTTGACCTGCCCCAGCAATGATGAGCCCCATCAGGATGAACACCCCGATTTGTTGAAAGATAATACCCATGCCGTCACCGGCAAAGGCCGAGGCAAAAGTGGGCGGGGTCATGTGGCCCTCAGAGGTTCGCTCTACAATGCTGTAGACATACTTGGTGAGTACGCAGAACAGTAAGAATGCCCCGAGTAAGCCAAATAAGTTCTGTCCAAAAAACATTGGCACAAAGGTGCAGACTGCAATCAGGATCATCGGGTCCACGGCGAAAGGGTAGCTAAAAAACGAGGCGATACGGTTCCAGAAGGGTTCAATATCGTGAGCAGCACCTTGATAGCGCAGATTCATACCGCATTTGGGGCATAAACCTTGTTGTTTGTTCTCATCGGCATCAGGCATGCAGGTTGTACAGTAATAGGTCGTGCACGCCTGACAGTGCCATTTCGCGGGGGTAGTGGGGTGATAGTGGCAGTGCTTATTCACGTTAATCCGTAACTCGTTAGCTAATCTACGTATATTGGTCGAGCGCCGGTCTATCTAGTTCTTATCCTGAAACACCGAACTTTTGAAACCCGACCTACGTTAAAAATGGTCATTTCTGGATAAGAGCTAGCTAGTATCATGCTGGCGCTAATAGTGAATGATGTCAGATGGCATGACCAATGACTAGTGAGACTTATCACTTCACCAGAAAAATCTGTATGAGGATTGTCGAACTTCGTTCCGACTGGAGGGTCAAATTTACCAATAGCGATTAACAATGGCATCTGCGTAGTGCAGTTTATAATTATGAACGATAACAAAGTGAGCTTGTTCAAAAAGCTATATCACCACTGGTTTGTCTATCCTCTACAGGTGTTTTTGCTCTACTCTCTGGCAGTATCGTCTGCCAATGCAGAGTTTAAACTGAACGGTTTTGTGATTGATGACCCGCTCATTCCTGCCTCCGAGATCTACCAGGGCGGGCCGCCCCGTGATGGCATTCCCTCCATTGATAATCCGAAATTCATTACCGCCAATTTTGCGATATTTTTAGAAAAACATGACCGGGTACTGGGGTTGACCTACAACGGTATCAGCAAGGCCTACGCTATTCGTATTCTGAACTACCATGAGCTGGTCAATGATGAGTTTGCCAACCACCCGGTTGTGGTAAGTTTTTGTCCGTTGTGTGGCACGGGTATGGCGTTTGATGCGATGAAAGGCGACAAGAAGCTGGAGTTTGGTGTCTCAGGTTTGCTCTATAACAGTGACCTGTTGATGTATGACCGGCAGTCCAATTCGCTCTGGTCACAAATTGAAGGGCGAGCGGTCAGTGGCCCGGCCAAGGGCATGTTGCTTGATCGCTTGCCGGTTGAGCACACCAGCTGGGGGGACTGGTTATCCCGTCACCCTGATACCTTGGTGTTATCTGATGAAACAGGCCATTGGCGGGACTACCGTCGTAGCCCATACCCAGGTTACAACCAGAGCGCCGGCGTTTATTTCCCTGTGAGTCATACTGATAAGCGCTACCACCCCAAAGAGGTGATTGTCGGTGTCGAATTGGATGGAAAGGTAAAAGCATACCCATTCGTCGAGCTGGCAAAAGGCACAGGCACGGTAACTGATGAAGTCGCGGGGCAAGTACTGACCATCGAATATAATGCCGAAGCACGTAGTGCCATCGTTAAAAACAAGCACGGTGAATCGATTCCTGCGTTAACGGCATTCTGGTTCGCCTGGATTGCTTTTCATCCGGAAACCGCAGTTTATACCCACCGATAGACGGCTTCGGTCGTTCTATTATCAAAGTGTGTTCCTGATCTGATTTAATCTTGTTTATATTGGTTAATATGTGTACTTACGTATCAAATAATAACAGTGTCAAATAATAACGTTGCGCTTGGCGTGAATGAAAAAGGAATTTCAGAATCAACCGGCTTTTGAAAAGGGCGGTCGGGGATTCCTTTAGACGATTGAAGGAGCAAATGATGTCTCACGTGTTAAAAAGAGTTCTGTTTTGTGCGGTAGTGTTGTCCCTTTCAGCCTGTAAGCTGACCGTGACTAACGATGGCGGAGGTCTGGTGACCTCGAAATCGGGCAAGATCGAGTGCGGCAATAGCTGTAAGGTTGATTACTCCCAATATTCCAGCAGCGGGAGTTATACCGAAGTACTGACGGCTCACCCCGATGAAGGTTATCAGTTTACCGGGTGGTCAGGGGACTGCAGTGGGGCGTCTACCTGCTCGGTAACCCTCAGTGGCTCATCGGGTGATAAACAGGTCACTGCCCATTTTGCGGAGATCGAGTATCCGGTGGATGCTAAAGATATACTCTCTTTTCGCTTCCTATCTGCGCTAAATACAGACCTTGTCAGGGATGTTTACGCCAGTATCGACAATACCTCACAGACCATTACCGCAAAGCTGCCCTACAGTGCGGATCTCTCTACACTGGTTTCAACCTTTTTCAGTTCGGGTGAAGTGGTGACCGTTGAGGGTGTTGTTCAGGTGAGCAGCGAAACCGTTAATGATTTTACCGATCCTGTCGCCTATCGGGTCACCGCACAAGATAGCTCGACCCAACATTATACGGTGAGTCTTTCCCGCGAGGCCTGCCCGGAAAAAGTATGGGAAGGAGACTACCAAGCCAATAACAATGACGCTTTGGCACAATTGAAAGGTTACACCACCCTGGACGGCAGTTTGACCGTCGCTACGGGGAATACTGCAGCCAGCCTAGCGCCTCTCAACTGTTTATCCTCCATTACGGGTGACCTAACCCTTAGTACTAACACTGCCTTGAAATCGCTAAATGGGCTCAATGACCTCCAGTCGGTCGGTGGCAGTGTGCAGATCGAGCAAAACAACGAGTTGACTGACTTGAAGGGATTAAACGCCCTAACCGGCATTGGTGGTAGCCTGACCATCGATCGTAACGGCAAGCTACTAAATCTCGATGCGTTGAGCAACTTGCAATCGGTGGGGGCTGCATTAGCCATTAAAAATAACAGCTCGCTGGTGAGCGTAGCAGGGCTAAGTGGGTTGAGCTCTGTAGCTGTCGACTTGGTTGTTTATGGCAACACGCCATTAAATAGTCTGCGTGGCCTACATAACATTACCTCCACCGGTGGCCGTCTGGAGATTGCCAGGCATATCGCGTTGCAGAGTATGGACGGGTTAAATGCGATGACGCTGGTAGGTGGCGATCTCTTAGTTACTGATAACCGGGATATGGTAAATTTTGAAGGGCTGAACCATCTCTCTAGTGTGAATGGTCGAATCCTTGTTAATGGTAACCGTTCGCTGACATCACTAACCGGTTTGAATGGGTTAACCCAAGCGCAGGGCGAAATAGAGATATGGGAAAATGATGCCCTGGAAAACCTCAATGGTCTTAACAATATTGCGTCTGCCGCCGGGCTCTGGATACATGATAACTCATCCCTCACCAGCCTGCAGGGGCTTGGATCTCTGGCAAGTGCCGAAGGCATTGCCATTAAACGCAATAACAGCCTCGCCTCAGTTGCCGGTTTGGAAAGTCTGACATCAACAGCGGGCTTGTCACTGGATGGAAACCAGGCACTTGCTTCCCTTTCAGGGCTCAATAATCTGAACACAGTGAGTGGCTCACTGTATATTGCCAATAACATTGTGTTAGCTGATCTTCAGGGGCTCAATAACCTGTCTTCCGCAGGCAATCTTCGCGTTGAGCGAAATTGGGAGCTGAGCAGTCTCATTGGGTTGGATAAACTCGCTACGGTGCAGGCTGACTTTGCCATTGAATCAAATCGAAAACTGACCGATCTGGGGTTAGGCGGTTTGTGTAATGTGGGGCGTAATTTCGCCATTAACAGCAATGTGGAGTTATGCCGTAGTGATGCCGAGGCACTGCAACAGCAAGCGGAAGGTTGCGGCTCTACATTGCGGACGGTGTCTATTAGCGGGAATAAGAGTTGTAATTGACTTAGAAGCAGCCCTCTTTGCATGTTGAAAGGGGGCTGACTGATGTTAAGCTCCATTTTATTTGTTTTTCCATTGAGGGACGTTGCTTGCTGCCTTTATCCCCCAAGGGGAGTCCGCGGCTACGATCTGGGGTCAGACCCAGCGGGTCTGACCCCTCACCAGCAATAATGTCCTAATATCAATCCAACACTCCTAACGCTTACTAAAATACAAGTGAGCACTCTTTTTACTGAAGTCCATCTCCTTACCATCTTCAAACTTTACTTTGAACGAGCGCTCATCTTCTCCGGTGACGTTTCCATCACCGAATATCGCGTGATGTACTGCATCACAGTGCCAGGCGGGTGGTTCACCGGAGGGGTTCTCTTTCTTAGTGGTTGCTTGTTTCAGCGTGGCATTCTTTAAGTCGGCGTAACGCTTCGAAATTTTGGTGGGGGTGTGGTTGATCTCTATTTCGAGTTTTTCAGCACGCTGCTGAGATGCCCCAGCGTCTGAGAGCGGCTGCAATTTATCGCCTAGCTCGCGGCAGAGTTCAAAACGCAGCTCCTTGACAAAGCGGCTGGGCATCAACTCGCTGGTGGCGGAACCGCCTTGCTCCATGGAGGGTGGAATGAGAAGATGCAGTTCATTGATGGTGCGCGTCATGGCGACATATAGCAAGCGTCGTTCGCTCTCCAGTAGTGCCGGCATATCATTGCTTGGTCGCAAAGTGTAGGGCAAAAACTTATCGATCATGCCGGGAATAATGACAACCGGCCACTCCAGCCCTTTGGTTCGATGCATGGTCGACAGTAGCAGGCCCTGTTGATGGTTCTGTCGACCTGCCCGCTCTCGCAACTCCTCCAAGTGAATCAGGGTTTCTTGTGAGGGTAGTTTCAGTGAGTGCAGATAACGAACAAAACCCTTTATCGTTCCAATGCGCTCTTCCGCAGACTCATGGGTCATTGCCAGGCTGCGTATACCTTCATAAAGATCCGATTCCTGTATATAAAAACGAATGATGTCGGCGGCGGTGCCAGCCTTACCTTCAATTCGTCTAAATAATTTAGCGGTGCGATCCAGCTTGATGGACTGTATTTTATTGAGATCCGGCAACGCCATCTGTTCCAGAAGCGTACCCCATCCTGTGGGTTGTGCTGCCAGAGTCTGGCAGAGTTGACGCAGTTGGAACTCTTTCAGGCCAATATGCGGGAAGCGTAGAATCTGCTCAAATCGTTGTTGCCGGGCCGCGGCAGGCATGTCTGAAAAGCGCCCGGCCGCGAGTTCCAGGATGGCACAAATGGTTTGGATTTCACGGGTAAACAAGGCACCCCGGGAGCGGTCAATCTTGTAGGGAAGATTCTGCTCCAACAGTTGTAATTCAATGGGAACACTCTGACTCCAGACCCGAAACAGTACCGCCACCCGATTCAGGTCACTACCCTGGTTATACAGCTGTTTGGCGTAGTCCGCGATAAATCGGGCATCGTCTTTGGAGACGTGCTGGCTGATTTCGGTGGTGGGGGTGGTTGGGTGAGAGTGACAGATTACGTCTTTGCGACCCTTGTTAAAGCTAATCAGGTGATTGGCAAGCAGTGCCACTTTGTGACCGTAGCGAAACGTGTAGGAGAGTGTCAGCTCTTTGGGGCTCTCAAACTCTTCGGAAAAACGGTTGAGAATATACTCCGGGCGGGCACCACGGAACTCGTAGATGGTTTGGTCCGGGTCACCCACCACTGTGACACGTGCCCTGGTGCCGGCAATATACTTCAGCAATAGATGCTGGATCTCATTGGTATCCTGATACTCGTCGACCAGAATAATATCCATTTTATTGCTGACCAGCTTTTGCAGCGCTTCATTTTGATGAATTGCCATCACCGGTTCATATAGCATGTCGGCGTAGGATATACGTCGCTCCTGTTTACGCCAGTGTTCAAAGCGATCAAATAGTTCAACGAGGTAACGGTATTTGTCTGCAATACCCAGCTCTTCGAACACGATGTCTGGCGTTGCCAGGGTGGACTTCACCAGATCTATATAGTTAGCGGCAGTCTCCACATGCTCTTTCTTGCTGCGCTTGATCTCATCCTGTAGTGATTGCGGGGCAAGCTGGGTAATAAGCCGCCAAACCTGGTAGTGAATTTCGTGCTCTTGCAGCACTTCCGGCCTGATCGGAGCGAGATACCCTTCATTGATAAACCGCTGGTAGAGGCGGTAACCCATTGAATGGTAAGTGCGGATTTCAGGTAGTCCGATCTGCTCGCCGCCAATTACCTTGGTTAGCTTTTTGGCAAAATCTTCACGAGCGCTGCGGTTGAACATGAGAATCAGCAACCGTTGCGGGTCATGTCCTTCAGCCAGTAGATGTTTGATTCGGTACGCCAATGTGGTGGTTTTTCCGCTGCCCGCGACGGCTGTGATAACACAGTGTTCGAAACCGGAATGAATAATGGCTTCTTGTTCGGCGGTAAGCTGCATTGGCGGTTGAGTCTCTGGTTGGGGATGATTGCAAAGCGTTATTGTACTTGAAATTGGCAATTTCGGCTGTGTTGGATCGTAATATCAGCCATAAAATCTTAGAACTGTGACCGGTAGACTTTACCGAAAGGTAAAATTGGGGAAGAATGTTCTCCTGACGATTAATATAATCATCACGGATGAGTTAAAAATGACGATAAAAATAACCAGAGTAACCCTGTTGCTCGCGGCTTTCATGACGGTTCTTGCCGGATGTGGAGCACTGTTCAATAATCAAACGCCTTTGGAAACATCTAGCCAGGATGAGTCGAACCCATCAGATGTAACGGCCAAGGCGAACCCACTACCGGCGACTGCAGATCAACCGACCGCGTTGATGATGGCTGCGGCTGAAGGTGACTTCTCAGAGCTACAAGATCTGATTGACGACGGCAGCAATGTCAATACTGTAACCCCTAAGGGAACGGCACTCAGCTGGGCTATTGAGAAAGGGCAGCAAGTAGCAGCACTCTATCTGATGAGTGTGGGTGCCGATCCTAACCAGGGCATTGAAGAAGGGATGCCATCACTATTAATGGCTGTGGCTGAACGAGGTGACAACCGCTTGATTAAAGCACTGCTGGCGGCAGGTGCCGATGTAAATTATGCCGATGCCAATGGTCAATCTGCTATCGCTTATGCCAGCTATAAGGGGCATTTGACGTCAGTTAAAACCCTGTTAAAAGCCGGTGCGGATGTTAACGTAACCCCTGCGGGTAAGTCGCTGTTGATGCATATTGTTGATAACAACGACCTGCTGTTGGCTCAAGTGGTGATTGCTGCAGGAGCCGATGTTAATTTTACCGATGATGCAGGGAATACCGCGTTAAAGATCGCCCAGCAGAAAGGTTTGAAAGACCTGGAGATGCTACTGATCCAGTCGGGCGCGGCTTCTTAGTATTTTAGTTACAAGTTACAAGTTACAAGTTACAAGTTACAAGTATGACCATTGCTCATGAGGCATCTCAGACCTATGGTTATACTTGAACCTTGAACCTTGAACCTTGAACCTTGAAGCTTGAACCTAATCAACCATATCGCTCAACACGATTCATCCGTATAATGCCCCGCAATTTTGACCACACTGCATTCACCACTACCCAAACGAATTACTATGTCTAAAAAACTTGTTATTAGAATTAATAATCTTCAAGACGTTGAATCGACGGAATCCTATGAGAAGTTTGAAGAAACGGTCATTCGATGGGACAGAGTCATTGGTGTAGCGGCACTGGTACTAACACTCTTTCTGGTTGCTCTCT